>DATCMG010000699.1:0-6483 GCA_036563555.1 Roseomonas sp.
TCGGCCAGAGCGCGGCCAGCGCCTTCTCCAGGCCGGCCGCGCCGTCGATAATCAGGAACTCCGGCGTCGGCAGGCCACGCGCCACGAGGTCGTCGAGCACGGCTCGCCAAGCGGCCTCGCTCTCCCCGCCCATGGCGCGGATGGCGAGCAGCACCTTCCTCCCGTCCCGGCGGATGCCGAGCACCACCAGCAGCGAGACCGAGGTCGACTTCCGATCCAACCGTACCCGCACGACGGTGCCGTCCAGAATGAGGCGGAGTGTGTCCTCGCCCGCCAGGTCCGCGCCGGCCCCAAGCGTCCCAATCGACCTTCACCTTGCGCCAGGCACGACTGACCACATCCTTGCCCACCGCGCCCCGGAACAGCGCCCCCAGCGCCCGCTGCACCCGCCGCGTGTTGGTCCCGGCCAGGTAGGCGCCGGCAATCAGCGCCTCGAGCTGGCGCGTCCGCCGGGCGTAGCGCGGCAGCACGGCGCTGCGCCATTCCTGGCTGCCGCCGTCCCCGGCCCGCAGCCGCGCCCGCGGCACCGCGATCTCCACGGGCCCGAAAGAGCCGGTCAGCTGCCGCTTGCGGTAGCCATGCCGATGCCCGACCGCCCCGCCGGCCCGCTCATAGCGCCCGCGCCCCAACGCAGCCTCGAGCTCCTGCTCCACCAGTTCCTCGATCAGCCCGCGGATCCGGCCCCGCACCCCGGTCTCGATTGGGTCGAACCAGGCCTCTCCGGCAAACAGCGCCTGCTCCCCAGGCCCCTTGCTGCTATCCTTGTCCATGGCGTGGTCTCCGCCGGCGCGCCAACGCCGGTCATGGCTCGTTGAACAAGCCGGAGACTACGCCACCCCAATTTCCACCACACCCGCGACGGCACCCTTAGGAAAGCGGCGAGGCACAAACCAGACACTATCGGAATGGATGGGGTCGAGTCTCCGCGACGGCCTCCCCGGTTCTCGAATCACAACGCCCGCTGCCGTTCCTTCTCGGTGCGTGCAAGACTGCCCCGGTAGAGCGCTGGCTGTTCTCTTCTGGACCGGCGATTCCTGCGCCCAACAATACTGCACCGCTACAGCGTAGTAGTTGTGCCGAACACAGCTATCGCGCCGCGTGATCTCAGATGAAAGAGAACCAAGAATGAGCACGAAGGCCCGCAAGGCAGCGCTGATCACCGGCGCCGGACGTAACATCGGCCGGGCCGTCGCCATCGGGCTCGCCCGCGACGGCTTCGACGTCGTCATCAACGGCTCGACTGACCACGCCGCGGCGGAGTCGGTCGCGGAGGAGGCGCGCGGCGCCGGCGTGCAAGCGCTGGTCGCGATGGGCGATGTTGGGCGACGGGAGGAGTGCGCCCGTATTGCCTCTGAGGCGCTGGCCGCGTTTGGCGCGATCGACGTACTGGTGAACAATGCCGCGCTGCGCCCCGCGACGGCCTTCCTTGACATGGAACCCGAGGATTGGGCGCGCGTGATGGCGGTGGACCTCGAAGCGGCTGTCTGGCTATCGCAGGCGCTGCTCCCCGGCATGGTCGGGCAGAGCTGGGGCCGCATCGTGAACTTCACCGGGATGAACGCCATTCATGGCTATGCCGGCCGCGCGCCCGTCTCGGTGGCTAAGCACGGGCTCTGGGGCCTGACCAAGGCACTAGCGAAGGAGTTCGGGCCCAAGGGCGTCACGGTGAACGCCATCTCGCCCGGGCCGATCGCGGCGGATGACGACCCGGCCGGGGCAGAGGCGCACCGGCAGGGCTATGTCGCTCGGGTTCCGATCGGCCGAATGGGCACGACGGAGGAGGTGGCGACCGTGGTGCGCATGCTGGTCAGCGAGGGCGGCGCCTATGTCAATGGCCAGATGCTGCAGGTGAATGGCGGCGCTGAGACGTGACGCGGGGCTGAGGGCCGCCTCTCCAGCGCTTCGGGAAGGCGGCTGCCGTCAATTCCAAGCGGGTCATGCCGGGCTTTGGTCACGGCAGGCTGTGGGACGGCGGCAGCTTCCCCGTGTCCATCCACGGATCCAGCATTCGCATGATCCCCTCCTTGCTGCCCCAGATCTTGATCGAGACGGGCAGATCGGCCAGGCGGCCCTCCCATGGTGGCTCCCGGCTTGCTGATGCGCCTCGTAATGGGTGGGCTCGGGCAGGTTGAGGATTTAGGCAGGCACAGCAGCTGTCGAGCACGAACTGTGTCATCCCGCGGCCGAAGATCAGGCCAAATTACTGCCTCCCGATTCAGCTATTCCGGCCCGGCCCTCTGAAGCGGACGGATCCCTTCCGGCCAAACTCCGACATTTGATCAGCCTGCATGCTGGAAGCAGAGACGAAGTTCGCTCTCGTTTGCCGGACCAATGTGCTGTATTTCGTCCGCCTCGTGCCGAAGCTCGCGACCGAGCGGCAGCCAACTGCAGGCCGAGAGGGTGGGTTAGCCTCCCGCCGCTTTCTCGGTCTCGCCTCGTCCCTTCGCCGGGCCGGCTCCTAGCCGTGCCATCCTCTTCGATGATGTTCGTCGCGGAGGAGCAGTCCCCGACCGAGACAGAGCGGCACCGGAGGTGAATGCGTCGAGCCCGCCGGCTTCCAGCACCTGGGCGACGCAGCTGTCGACATGGAGGCGCAGCACCTCCCGGGCGGCAGCGGCATCCCGGGCCAGGGCCGCCGCAAGCAGCTTGCGGTGCTCCTCGGCTGCCACCACCCCGCGAAAGATAACGGCGACCATCTGATAGCGGAGATAGCGATCATAGGCCGCGGCGTGCGCCTTCAACAGCGCGCGGGAGCCACAGGCGGCGATCAATGCGTGATGGAATTCCCAGTCGTAGCGCTTCCACAGGGCGGCGTCGGCCGGTTCCCCCGCCAGGAGGCTGCGTTCCAGCGCGGCGAGCTTGTGGTGGGCAGAGACGACGCCGCCTTCCCAATCGAGCCCGCCGGCAGCGAAGGATTGCTCTAACGCGTGGGTTTCGAGAAGCAGGCGCAGCGCGGCCACCTCACGCAGGTCCTCGGCTGAGACCGGCGCAACCTCGAAGCCGCGCTGCCCCTCTGCCGCAACGAGATCCTCGGAGGATAGGCGGCTCAAGAGCTCCCGGAGGGTGCTGATGCTGGCGCCATAGGTCTCACGCATCCAATCCAGCCCCAGGCGCTGCCCCGGCGAAAGGCGGCCGAAGACGATGTCGGCCCGGATCCGGCGATAGGCAGCCTCGCCGACGGAACTGTCCTCCATGTCCTCCCCGCGCGCAGGTGATTGCTCCCGCAAGCCTGCACGCCCGGCACAGCGGCGCAAGGTTTTCGAACTACACGATTAATTCTCAATCATCATATGATACGAGCTATCGCGGTTGACTCAGCTTTTATCCTACGCCCAGATACGCTGAAAGTGAGGAGGAACGAGATGATGAGCCGCCCAGTCCAGGCCGGAGGCCATTCCCAGTGAGCCGCACCATCCATGTCCTGAACGGGCCAAACCTGAATCGCCTCGGTCGCCGTGAGCCGGAGATCTACGGCCACACCACCCTGGCCGAGGTGGAAGTCATGTGCCGTGAGGCAGCCGGCGACGACACAGTCGTTTTCCGCCAGACCAACTACGAGGGCCAGCTCGTCGACTGGATCCATGAGGCGATCGACACTCCGGCGAATGGCTTGGTCATTAACCCCGCTGGCCTGACCTTCACCTCGATCCCCGTGCTGGATGCGCTGAAGATGTTCCCGTGGCCGCTGATCGAACTGCACATCACAAACATTCACCGGCGGGACGCGATTTATCACCGCTCCCTCGTCTCCACGGCGGCGACTGCGGTGATTGCGGGCCTCGGTGCGCGAGGCTACGCCACCGCCATCCGCGCCATGCAGGAGCTCATCGGCTAGTCCTTCCCGCCCCTATCATCGCAACGACAAGAACGGAAACGAGACCATGAAGGACCAGACCACCCGCCGCACCCTACTCGGCGGCTCCCTTGCCCTGGCCGCGGCACCGGCCCTGGCGCAGCAGCCCGCCTATCCGAACCGGCCCGTGACCATCATTGTGCCCTTCGCCCCCGGCGGGTCGACCGATTTCGTCGCGCGGCTGCTCGCGCAGCATCTCTCCAGTGCCATGGGCGGCTCCTTCGTAGTGGAGAACCGCACGGGCGGCAGCGGCACGGTGGGGCATGGAGCGCTCGCCCGAGCGCGGCCCGATGGCTACACGCTGGATGTGGCGCCCACCGGCACCTTCGCCGTCGCGCCTTTCCTCTTCAGCCCGCTACCCTATGACAACGCAAAGGCTTTCACCCCCATTAGCCTGCTTGCGAGCAACGCGATGTTCGTCTGCGTGCATCCGGCGAGCGGCATCAACACATTCGCCGACCTGATCGCCGCCGCGAAGCGGGAACCGGGCAAGCTCTCCTATGCTTCGCCTGGCTCAGGCACCGTGGGGCAGTTGGCGCCCGAGCTGATGCTGGACGTGGCGGGCGTCGACATGCTGCACGTTTCGTACCGCGGCGGCGGCCCGGCGCTGCAGGCTCTTCTGGCGAAGGAGACGACAATGGCCTTCGTGGATACGGTCACGGCCATCCCCTACATCCAATCCGGTGAACTGCGGGCGCTGGCCGTCACTGGCCGGCAGCGCGACCCCAAGGCACCGAACGTGCCGACCCTCGCGGAGAGCGGGCTTCCCGGCTATCACGCGACCAACGACTTCGGCTTCTTCGCACCGGCCGGTACGCCCGAATCCATCATCCAGCGCCTATCGGCCGCCGCGCGCGAGGCACTGAACAACCCGGACGTCAAGGCGAAGCTTGATGCGGCCTCTATCGACGTGATCGGTGGCAGTTCCGAAGCGTTCCCATCGTACCTGGCGGAGGAGGGCCGCCGCTGGGGCGACCTCATCCGTCGCCGCAACATCAAGGCTGAATGAGGACGCTTCCGCTCCGGACGGCCTTGCTCGTGGAGGTCGTCCGGCTTCCATCGCGTTCATCGATCAGGAGCGACTGTGGCAGCGCTGTGGCTCCGTCAGAACATGCCAAGCTGCATGGATATCGGCTTTTCGTACTCTCCGGCTGGAAGTGGATGGCCCGAACTCGGCCAACACCAGAGAGCCTAACAGTCAGGCGGACTCGGCGAGGAACGCATCCACAAGCGCGTTGAACATGTCAGGACGCTCGAAGTAAGCCGAGTGGCCGGCACCGTGGATGGTTGCCGCGCGGCTTGCCGGAACGGCGGACGCTAACGCTGCCGCGGAGAAGGGGGGCATAACCACGTCCTCGTTCCCCGCCAGGAACAGGACCGGGCACCGGGCGGCCGCGAGTTCCTCTGGAGCGCGCCGGCGCATCCTCATCATGCGTTCACGCAGCCCTTCCTTGTCCAGACCACCGCTGAGCGCGTCGAGTTGCCGGTACAAAAGATGCGTGGCCGGCTGCTCGCGGGCCATCCTTCCGCCCGCGGCCGGATGGATGTTGTGGGCCTGCAAATCATCCCGGGTCGCCGAAGCCTCGACCGACCAACTCTCGAAACGCCCCCGCTCCGGCTCACGCATGAGGCGCGGGTCGATGGATCCGGTTGTCGCCGCGAGTACCAAGGCCCGGACGCCCCCTGGCCGCATCAAGGCATACTCAACACCGGTCCAGCCTCCCATGGACTGGCAGACGAGGTGAATGGGACCGAGCCCGAGTTCATCTACGAGGGAGGCGAGGTCGTCTGCATAGGCTTGCGGATCAGGCCCATTGGCCGGCGTCGTGGAGGGATAAAAGCCACGGTGGGAGAAGGTGACGCAGGTAAAGCGCGGGGCGAAATGCGACACCTGTTGGAACCAGGACAGCAGGCAGCCACCCAGCCCATGGGCAAAAACGAGCGGCGGGCCCTGCCCGGCGATCTCATACGCGATCTCGCAATCCGTCCGGACGACCGTACCACGTCGGCGAAGGGGAGCAGCAAAGCTCATGCGGAAGGGTCCTCGGTCAAGAGAGATGTCCTTTTGTCGCCCTGGTCCCACGGCACCAGGCCGGAATTCTGCATGTCCGCATCGGCGCTAATGTTGTCCGGGGTGTTGCTGGGCTGCAATCCACGAGCCAAGACGGGGCAAGCGGTTTCATCTTCCATCACACTTGAGAGCGGAGCCGCCTGTCATACGACTCCCGACCTTCGGCCGCTGCGCCCTCAGAACCGGACCTCGGCGGGCTGGATTTGAAGGTTTGTTCAGGGTCGTGCCCTGATCTGCAAGCTGCGCCGCCGCAGAGCGAAGCCCTGAAACGGGGTGCATGCTGCACCTGACTTACAGATGCCCCGGGGCGTTAATCCTGGTCTGCTGGAATATAGGGAATCATGCCTTTCTCGTAGGCGGTCACCTGCACCTCACGCGGCATGTCGCGCAAGTCGACCAGCATGCCATTCACCTGGGCCATCCACACGAGCGGGTTCTGGCCGACGAAGCTCTGCAGCATCCAGGTCAGGTCCATGCGGTGCGTGTGCAGCGCGTCCGAGATGACCCGAGCCTTGGCACTCGCCGTACTCTGGCCGATACCGAACGCGGTGCACACTTC
>DATCMG010000700.1:0-4379 GCA_036563555.1 Roseomonas sp.
TGATGGGCAGTTCCGGCGTGAATTTCCGCGTGAATGTGGAGAACGGCCAGGTGGTCCGCGACGGCCAACTGAAGTACCAGGCCGGCACGCCGCTGGCGGAGACGATGCCGCGCATCACCGCCGGCGCCTACACCAACAGCATGGCCGGCGCGCAGCAGACGATGCTGCTGACGGTCGACAGCGTGCTCGGCCAGCTCAACCTGCAGGCGCCGCCGAATGACGGCGTGCAGCAGATGCGCGGGCGGATCGGCAATGGCGTGCCCGCCACCGCCGCGCTGGATATCCTCTCGGAAGGCGCGACGAACACTGCCTATCTCCTCGCAGGCGGGGTGTTGCACACGCTGAACCTCGAGAACGGCACGCCGACGCCGCTCGGTCCCGTGGCCGGCACGGCGGAGGTGATCGACATCGCGGCGATGCGCTGAGGGCGCGCGATGAGGCGCGGTTGCCCGCGGCCGCCGCGCTTCGTCTATCCTTCCGCCCGCAGGATGGCGCGGCGGGTGCCGCGCCAGGCCACGCTCCAGGCCGGCAGGGCCGCGGCCGGAAGCGGGCGGCCGATGGCATAGCCCTGGGCGCGGTCCACCCCGGCCATGGCCATGCCGCGCCACAATGCCGCGCTCGCCACGCCCTCGGCCGTCACCAGCATGCCGCGTGCATGGGCCATGGCGACCAGCCGCTCCGTCTCCGCCCGGGCGCGGCGGCTGTGCGGCGTCGCGCCGACCAGGAAACGGTCGAGCTTGATGCCGCTGAAGGGTAGGTCGAGCAGGAAGTCCCGGTTCTCGGCCAGACTCATATCGTCGATCCAGACGGGGTGACCGGCCTGGCGCAGCCGGATCACGGCGCGGCGCAGCGCGAGCGGATCGCGCACCGGACTGGTCTCGGTCAATTCGATTCCCAGATCCTCCGGCCGCAGCCGGCCCTGGCGGCAAAGCCGGGCGAGCCAGGGAGCGGTGTCGCGGCGCAGGACCACCTCCAGCGGCAGGTTGATCGAGACGGGCAGGGCGAAGCCAGGCCGCAGCGCCCGCATTTCCTCCGCCGCGATCCGCCCCACCGCATTGGAAAGGGCAAGGCTCAACCCACCGCGCTCGGCCATCGGGATAAAGGAATCCGGGCTGAGCGCCGTTGCGCCCTGGTTCCCGTCGGAGCGGAGCCAGCGCACCAGCCCCTCCACCCCCACGGGCGTGCGGTCGGCGATGCGCACGATGGGCTGGTAGCGCATGGCCATCTCTCCCTCGGCGAGGCCGCGGCGCAGCGCTGCCACATCCTCCGCCTCGCTCGGATCGCTCCGGCCCGTCAGGATTCGCAGCGCAGCCAGTAACTTCGCCGGATCGCCCGACACGCAATCCGCAGCGCCGAGCACAAGGGTTTGGGTGGGATTGAAGGGGTCATGCGCCGCCTCCTGCAGCACGCTCCAGCCCGCGACCTCGGGTTGCGGCTCGCAGAGAAGGCCGGAGGGCGGGCGGCCGGGGCCGACGAGTAGCGCCACGGCCTCCGACAGCGCCACGGGCCGGGCAGGCGCCGCCCCGATCCGCCGCAGGCCATCCTGAACCAGGGAAAGAAGGCGTGGGCTTCGCAGCACCGCAAGCAGCTCGCCTTCGGGCGCTACGCGTGGCGGGACGCCTTCTGCGTGAGCCTGTTCAGGGGGCACCGATCGCACCTACCACCACTGCGGGTAAGAACCATAACGTCGGCACATGGCGCGCACCAAGGCATGGCGCCGGTCACGGCTGCGGGAAGGCGTCAGCCGCCGATGACCTGCCAGGGAGAGGTTTCCCAGCGATGGCGCAGCTCCACCCGGTGCTGCTGAACGCGGGCGGTCCAGGTCGGGCCATCATGAAACAGCGGCAGGATCCCGCGCGATTCCGCCTGGGCAAGGAATTCGGGGTCGGCCACGGCGCCGCGGAGGGCGCGCGCGATGCCGGCCGCCGCCTGGGGTGCGATGCCGGAGGGCACGGCGATCCCGCGGCGCAGCGCGGCCTCGATCGGGATGCCCTGCTCCCGTAGGGTCGGCACATCGGGAAGCTGCGGATGGCGCGCGGCGGCGGCGACGCCGAGCACGGCCAGCTTGCCCTCCCGCAGCGCGACCATGGTTTCCGGCACGGTCAGAAGGGCGGCGGCGACATTGCCGGCCGCGGCCGCCTGGCGCGCGGCGGCTGCGGAGGGGAAATGGAGCTGCTCCATCGGTAGCGCCTCGGTCAACTCCGCGGCGGCGATCGCGGCGGCGCTGACCGGCGGCGGCAGGCCCAGCGGGCGGCTTCCGGCCTGGGCGCGCAACATCTCCAGATCGGTGCCCGGAAGGGCCACGAGGGCCACAGGCTCCTCCGTCACCGCACCGAGGAAGGCGAGCCGGTCGAGCACGGCCAAGGCGTTGCGCTCCACCGCGCGCGCAACGATGAAGGGCGTGACGGCATAGCCGAGCACGGAGCCGTTGGTTGGCGCACCGGCGAGGTCCCGCATCACGGCCAGCCCGCCTTCACCCACCCGGTTCACCACCGAGACCTGCACCTGCTTCATGTGGCGCTCGAGGAAAGGGGCGAAGCCGCGCACCCAGAGATCCGTGCCGCTTCCCCCCGCCGCGCCGACCAGGAGCGTGACGCTGCGTGGCCGGTTGCCGGGGGGAACATAGGGGATGGCCATCTGCGCCCGCGCCCCGGCCGTCCCGGTGGCGGCCCCGATGGAGGCAAGGGCCGTGGCCCCGAGGAGGGAGCGCCGCGGAATCACCCCCGGCGCTCCGCCACGGTGCTCCCGCCGCGCGCCGGACGGGCAGGGACGGGCTTGGCCGCCTCCGTCCCCCGCCGCAGCCGGTTCTCACCGAGGAAGAGCAGGATCGGCGCCGCGATGAAGATGGAGGAGGAGGCCGAGATGACGATGCCGAACAGCATCACCCACGCAAAGCCCGCCAGGGCATCGCCGCCGAACAGGGCGAGCGGCAGGGCCGAGAGGAACAGCGTCATCGAGGTGCCGAGCGTGCGGTTCAGCGTCTCGTTGATCGATCGGTCGATCAGCTCGCGCAACGGCATCGTCTTGAACTTGCGCAGGTTCTCCCGCATCCGGTCATAGACCACGACCTTGTCGTTGGCCGAGAAGCCGATGATCGTCAGGATCGCCGCGATGGTCGTCAGGTTGAACTCGATCCGCGTGACCGCGAGGAAACCGACCACCTTCGTCGTGTCGAGGATGAGCGTCGCGATGGCGCCCACCGCGAACTGCCATTCGAAGCGGAACCAGATGTAGATCAGCATCGCGCCGAGAGAGATGCCCAGCGCGATCAGCCCGCCCTGGAACAGCTCGTCGGAGACGCGGTTGCCCACCGCCTCGGTCCGCACGATGCGGGCGCCGGGCGCCGCCTGCTCCAGCGCGCCACGCACGCGGGAGACGGCCTGCTGCGTCGCGGCCTCCTCCCCCTGCACGGGCAGGCGGATCAGCACGGTGGAGGCATCCCCGAATTCCTGGATGCCGACATCGCCGAGATTGAGGCCCGACACGGCACCGCGGAGCCGGCCGAGATCGGCGGCACCCGGCGTGCGGGCCTCCATGATGATGCCGCCCTTGAAGTCGATGCCCTGCTCCAGCCCGGGATAGAAGGCGAGGACGACCGAGGCGGTGGACAGGATCGCCGAGACGACGAGCCCGGCGATGCGCCCCTTCATGAACTGGATGCGCGTGTCGTCCGGCACCAGGCGAAAGAGGGGGCGGCGAAGAAAGCCGAACATGGGCGTTTCCCTTCTCAGACCGGCAGCTCGCGCGGGCGGCGCGCGCGGTACCACCAGGAGACGAGCAGGCGGACGAGGGTGGTGGCGGTCCACATCTGCACGATGGTGCCGATGGCGACCGTGACGGCGAAGCCCTTCACCGGGCCGGAGCCGAACGCATAGAGGCAGACCATGGCGATCAGGTTGGTCAGGTTGCTGTCCATGATCGTGCCGGAGGCCTTGGTGAAGCCGGCTTCCAGCGCCTGGATTGGCGTGCGGCCCGCCCTCGTTTCCTCGCGGATGCGCTCGTTGATCAGGATGTTGGCGTCGAGCGCGGTGCCCAGCGTCAGCACGATGCCGGCGATGCCCGGAAGCGTCAGCGTGGCCTGCAGCAGGGACAGCGCGGCCATCATCAGCATGATGTTCACGAGCAGGGCGATGTTGGCGAACCAGCCGAAAAGCCCATAGGCGAAGCCCATATAGAGGAAGACGAAGAGCACGCCGACAGCCAGCGAGATCACGCCGGCCCGGATGGCATCGGCGCCCAGCTCGGGCCCGACCGTCCGCTCCTCCACCACCGTCAGCGGCGCGGGCAGGGCGCCGGCGCGCAGCAGCACGGCGACGTCATTGGCGGTGCGGGCATTGAAGCTGCCGCTGATCTGGCCACGGCCGGCGGTGATGGGCTCG
>DATCMG010000706.1:0-4870 GCA_036563555.1 Roseomonas sp.
ATCTCGACGTCACCGAGAACCAACAGGGCCTGCCGACGGCGTCCGCGGTGGCCCGGGCCATCCGGGCCGAGATCCGCGGCCGCACCGGCCTGACCGCCTCGGCGGGCGTCTCCTACAACAAGTTCCTGGCCAAGCTGGCGAGCGACATGCGCAAGCCGGACGGTCTCTATGTCATCACCCCGGAGCAGGGACCGGCCTTTGTCGAGGTGCTGGAGGTCCCGCGCTTCCACGGCGTCGGGCCGGCAACGGCGGCCCGCATGCAGGCGCTCGGGATCCGGACGGGGCGGGACCTGCGTGAGCGGAGCCTCGCCTTCCTGACCGAGCGTTTCGGCAAGGCCGGTGCCCACTTCCATGCCATTGCCCGCGGCGAGGACCACCGGCCCGTGGTGCCGGACCGGCCCAGGAAGTCGTCCGGCTCCGAGACGACCTATGAGCGCGACCTCGCCAGCGCCGCTGAGGTCGAGGACGGCATCAAGGCCCTGGCCGACGAGGTCTGGGGCTGGTGCGAGCGAACCGGACAACTCGGGCGGACAGTAACGCTCAAGCTGCGCTGGGCGGATTTCCAGCAGGTCACCCGCAGCCGCACACTCGCCGGTCCGGTCGCCAGCCGGGCCGAGCTGACCGGCGTTGCGCTGGACCTGGTGCGTGGGCTCTTTCCGCTGGCGCGGAAGGTGCGCCTGCTCGGCGTGACCGTCTCGGGGTTCGACGGTGCTGAAGAGGCAAGCGCGACGCAGGGCAGCTTTGACTTCGGCCACCCTGGGTAGGCGCTCCGTCCACGTCACCTTGCCAGACCTGGTCAGGCGATGCGCGGCGCCGCTGTTCATTCGGAGAAGGTCCGCGGCGGCAGGATCCAGTCCTCGTCCGCCGGCCGTACCCCAGTCCGCCTCCGCGCCGGCTTGGCGGGTGCTGGGCGCCCGCGCCATGCCGGGCTGGAACGAGCTGGGCTGCGTCGGTGCCCGCCTGGTCGCGCTCGTTGTTCATCCCTCCGGGTGGAGCCGCCCTTACGGCCGCCTCGATCGTTCGGGGGCGCTGCTGGCCTGGTTCGCCAGGGTCGACGGACGGCCATCGCTCCCAGAGCCCCCGGCCCTCCCGGGGAAGGCGGTGATGGACTCCCGCCGGGAGATTTTCACTGTGAAACTCTCCCGGTGAGGCACCGCGGATTTCTGATTCCGATTCACCTTTTCTGGCGACCATGACCATCGTCGGAGCACCGAAACGAGAGAGCGGCGGGGAGCCGCATGGAGGTGCGGCGTGAGTGAGGTGATGGAGGAGCAGGCTCCGGCTGGAGAGGCGGGGGTCACTGAACTTGCGGCGCAGATTGCTGCGAACCGAGGGGCGGGAAGGGACGCTCGCGAACTCCACTCGCAGGCCCGCACCCGATCGTCCGACTGGCTGATGGAGAGCACGGCCCTCGTCGTCGATGTCCTGCGCGCCTGCGGGGTCGAGGGAAGCCGGAGCCGTGTTGCCCTCGAGGCGGCGCTTGCCGCGTATGGCATCACCCTCGCGCGGGGCGGTGAGGTCGCAACGGCGATCGCCCGCGCCGTCATGGGCGAATACATTGGCACCAACCGACTGTCGCGCGTGGCCAGTGCTGGGCGGGAACTGAAGGAGCGGGGCGTCAACGACGCCCGGGGCTACATGAGCCAGCGCGGGCAGGGGGTCACAGCCCTCGCGAAGGCCTGGACCG
This sequence comes from Roseomonas sp., assembly GCA_036563555.1. Lineage (GTDB taxonomy): Bacteria > Pseudomonadota > Alphaproteobacteria > Acetobacterales > Acetobacteraceae > Roseomonas. The sequence goes on from DATCMG010000706.1 coordinate 1,688, forward strand.
CAAGGAACTCCAAAGTCGGGGAGTTGCCGGAGCCGTCCCCGTCCGATCCGGTCGAGCTTGTCGTTCGGCTCACACGCGGGGCGTACGACTGGACGCGGTCCCAGCACATTGCCTTTGCCTGCCTGATGCCGGCGCCCGACGGCAGCGTGCAGGCGGCCCATCTCGCCTCGCAGAATGACTTCTTCGGATACGTCCTTGTCCGGGAGAAGGGCACCCTCTCGGACACTCAGCAGACGTTTCTCCAGACCGCATGGCGGACCTTCCCGCGCAAGGATGGCGCCCTCCACATTCTCCGTGCCTCCGACGAGGCCTGGGACGTGTTGAGCGCGGGCGGTTTCCAATGCCTGGTTCTAGGACATGACGCGGAGAGCCTTATGGCCCAGGTACCCCCGGAGAAGTGAGGGAAGAAGGTGGGCGCCTTCGCCTCCACGAGTTCTGTCATCGTCAGAGGCTTGGTCGGCCCACGTGCTCAGCAGGATGGGCCGGCCGCCCTGGTGGGCCAGAGCACCAGTACTCACGGCTGGGGCCCAGAAGGTGCCGTTGGTCCGAGTTTGGGGTATTGCGCCGGAATTATGAGGGCCCATCCAGGGGGGCTCACCGGCACGAGTGCTGCTTTGACCCTGCTGGCTAAGTCCGCGGTCGGCCGCGCGAGGGCGAGGACCGTGGACCGCGGGATTTGAGGCCTCGCTGAGCGCGGGGCTGCCACGGTGATGGCCCAATAGGGGCAAAGACCGTCCAACGGGCTTGATGTGGATTGTGCCCGAACAGCTTGGGTGCGATCCCGATGGCTCCAGGGCGGGTCCGGGAGGATACCCATCCGTTGTGGCCAGGGTCACCAGCGACCGTACCAGGATGGAGGCCATAAACAACATTGTTTGCGGTTCCGCCCGACCGGGGCTGGCCAGGGGAAAGGGCCAGCGGGGATGGACATGTTCGCCGAAGCTGGATTGAGGGTGCCTGGAGGTGCTATTAGTCCGAGTTTGCGGTATTACGCCGGAATAACGGGGTAGGCCGGCCGGCAAGTCCGCCCCGTGTTGCCAGCTGCGGAACGGGGGCAGCGGGCCGGCGGGGATGCCCGGCATTGTTTATGGCCTGCCACGCTCGGCATCTGGGAGGCCACCGGGCCTTGGTGGTCAGGTTCGCCAGCGGCCGTGCCAAGGGGCGGCCATAAACAACACAGTTTGTGCTTCCGCCCGACCGGGGGCTGGCCAGGGGGGAAGGCCCAGCGGAGGCGGACATGTTCGCCGAAGCCGCCCCGATGGTGCCTGGAGGTCAGATTCCCCCGAGTTTGCGGTATTGCGCCGGAATAGCGGGGTAGATCCCTCGGCAAGTCCGTCCCGTGTTGCCCGCCGCGGAACGGGGGCAGCAGGCCGGCGGGGATCAACGGCATTGTTCATGGTCTGCCACGCTCGGCATCTGGGAGGCGACTGGGCCGTGGTGGTCAGGTTCGCCAGCGGCCGTACCAAGGGACGGCCATAAACAACATTGTTTATGCTTCCGCCCGACCAGGGGCTGGCCAGGGGGAAAGGCCCAGCGGAGGCGGACATGTTCGCCAAAGCCGGCCTGAGGGTGCCTGGAGGTCAGATTCCCCCGAGTTTGGGGTATTGCGCCGGAATAGCGGGGTAGGCCCCCGGCAAGTCCGTCCCGCGTTGCCCGCCGCGGAACGGGGGCAGCAGGCCGGCGGGGATGAACCGCATTGTTTATGGTCTGCCACGCTCGGCACCCCCGAGGGGTGGGGCGGCCGCGAGCTCATCCGCGCCGCCCGTGCCGAGCCTTCGGGGCAGGGAGGGTGGGAGCTGCGGCGGGGAAGCTGTCGAGCGGTCCGAGGCAGCCGCTCATCGCTCCCGCCCCGGATCAGGCCGGTCCAGACCTCAACAGGAAGCTCGGTCGCCGGTGGGCTTGAACAGGGTTGTTTATGGTCGGCCCCCAGTGTCGTTGGTGGCGGAGCCGGCCAGGGCGGGCATCATGAACGGCATTGTTTATGGTTGCCCGCCGAGGCGTCGGGCGCCGCCGGACGAGGCTCGGAGCCCGCCTCTGCGGGCCTTTGGCGAAGCGGGTGAGAGCGGGGGTCTAGCCACCCCGGAGAGCGAACCTACGAATGTCGCAGGTTCCGGCGGGGCCGGTGGCAGGTGAGGCACTTTCGACCCTTTGACGCGGACATCGCGGATCGGCTGCGCTGGGGTGCTCCGAATGCGAGGCCCGACAGGCGGGCATTCCCCGGGGCAACCGAGGACCGAGACATGGATGCCCAACCTCCTGACCCGTATCCGCCGACGGAAATGCCTGTTCCGTCAAGCTTGGCCGAGGAGGCCTTGCAGCCAGAAACCCCGGCAGGAATGACCCATTGGACGGAAAATGGAGACGGCCCTGAAGCTACGACGGTCGTAGGTTCGAACCCTGAGGAGACGCCCGAGGTCGCGCTCATCCACCAGCGGACCAGGGCGCTCGGGGAGATGGTCCAGGAGATTGCCGCGGAGCGTGAGGAGCTGCGGACCGGGCGGACGGAGATCCGCGCCCGCGGCGACGCGCTCCGAACGAGGCAGAACGACCTCCTGTCCGGGAGTGCGATCACGGTGGCACTGATATGCGCCGCGGGGCTCGACGGCGACCCGGTGTGGTGCGCGGGCTTCGCGAAAGCGCTTGGGGTCCGGTGGACGCGGACATCCGACAAGAACCGGCGGACGGCCCTTGTGCGAACCGTGACCCGGGGGCTGGTGAGCCCCGACACAGCCCGCAACGCGGCCCGGGCCATCGATGTCATCCTCGCCCGCGATGGTGACGATCTGGCACTCATGTCGGCGGCGGAGCAGGAAGCGGTCATAGTGTCGGCCTTCGCCAGGGGTGTGCACCACATCCTCAACAATGGGCCAGCCCGAGTGACGGGCGCGGGCCAGGCGGCCCCTGCCAGCCCCGCCCTCGTGGGGGCGGGTCTCGAGCTGCTCCAGTCAGGCCAGCCCCGCCGCGCCGTCGTCCGGGCACGCGAGGATGGCACGGTCGAGTTGCTCTACCTGGAGGCGCCAGACATGTTGGTCACGCTCAGGCGCGGGTCGGGCTGGTACAGCCGCGCGTGGAACGAGATCAAGAACGTTAAGGGGGCGCGCCAGACGGGGCGGGGCGAGGAGGAGCGCATCGAAGCCCGCGCTGTTCCGGATCTGCTTCGCCTGGTGGCACATGACGCCATCG
>DATCMG010000707.1:0-3090 GCA_036563555.1 Roseomonas sp.
CTGCCTCGGTGAAGGGGAGCATGGCGATGCCTTCAGGCGCCACGGCGCCCGCCGGGTCGCGCGCCGTGGCGCTGACGCGCCAGCCCGCGCTGGCCGCCGCCCGTGCGATGGCGCTGCCGCTGAAGCCGAGTCCGATGACAAGCAGATGGGCATCCATCCCGCATCCATGGCGGCTTGCGCGGCAGCCCGCTAGATTACGGCCGATGCGAATCAGCCCCCGCAACGCCCTGCTCGGCGCCGCCGTGGTCGTGCTGGCGCTGGCGCTGGGGGGCGGCTGGTGGTGGATGGCCCCCGAGGCACCCCACGCCTCGTCCGTGCCAGAGGCCGCCGAGGAGGTCCTTCCCCTTCCCCCCGAGCCGCCCCGCGTCGCCGACAGCCCGGATTACGAGGCCTGCCTGGGCAAGCTGCGCGATGATGCGCAGGGGGCGCTGGGCTTCGCCGAAGCCTGGGAGGCGCGCGGCGGCGGCGACGGCGCGCGTCACTGCTCCGCCCTGGCCATGCTGGCGCTGGGCGAGCCGGAACGGGCGGCATCCCGATTGGAAACCCTGGCGGGCCGCGCCTTGGCCGGGCCTGCGGCGCGGGCGGCGGTGTTCGGCCAAGCCGGGCAGGCCTGGATGGTCGCCGGCCAGGCGACGAGGGCCTATGGCGCCTTTACCCTCGCCCTGGCGCTGACTCCGAACGACCCGGAGCTGCTGGTGGATCGCGCCATCGCCGCCGGCATGCTCGGCCGCTACGCCGATTCCCTGGCGGATACCGCCCACGCCCTGGCGCAGGACGAGCAGCGCGCCGAGGCCTGGATCTTCCACGCCGCCGCGTTGCGCCACCTGGATCGCGCGCAGGAGGCGCTGCGCGACATCGAGCACGCGCTTGCCATCGAGCCCGGCAGCCCCGAGGCGCTGCTGGAGCGCGGCATCCTGCGCCAGTTGCTGGGCGACACGGCCGGGGCGCGGGAGGATTGGGAAAGCGTGGTGGCGAATAGCCCGGACAGCGCGGCGGCGGATCTGGCGCAGCAGAACCTGGCGCTGAACGAGGCGGGGCCGCCGCGGCGGTGATCAGAAATCGAGGTCGGCGTAATGCTGCGGCGGCGTCAGCCCGCTGACGCGGTCGGCCAGGATGGGCCGGAAGGCCGGGCGCGACTTCACCCGCGCATACCAGTCCTTCACCGCGTCATTCAGCGCCCAATCCATGTCGCCGATGTAATCGAGGCAGGAGAGATGCGCAGCCGCGGCGATATCCGCCAGCGAGATCTGGCTGCCGGCCAACCAGGCGCGCGTCTCGGCCAACCAGCCGAGATATTCCACATGCGGCTTGAGATTGGCATAGCCCGCGCGCAGCGCCCCCGCATCCGGGTTGCCGCGCCCGAGCATGCGCTTGAGCTGCTTCTCGAAATACAGGTTGCGCGTGACCTCGCGCTCGAACTTGCTGTCGAACCAGGCGACGAGGCGGCGCACCTCAGCACGCTCCGCATGGGTGCGGCCGAGCAGCGGCGTGTCGGGATAGGCTTCGTCCAGATACTCGCAGATCGCGTAGCTGTCGGCGATGACGAGGCCGTTCTCCTCCTCCAGCACCGGCACGGTGCCGGCGGGGTTCATCGCCAGGAACTCCTCCCGCCGCTCCCAGATGCGCTCGGCGCGCAGCTCGAAGGGGATGCGCTTTTCATGCAGCGCGAGGCGCACCTTGCGGCAGGCCGGGGAGAGCGGGAGGTGGTGGAGGATGCGCACGGTGAGGGGTGTGTGCCACCCTCGATTGTAGCCGGCAAGATAGAAGGTGGATCAAAGACGGCCTTCAAAACCTTGTTGCTGCTGCCTTTGTGCAACGCGTGACAGGATGGTCACGCCGGGGCCGGCAGCCTTTGCCGGCCCCGGTTTTCGTCACTCGGCGGCCATGAGCCGGTCGCTCATCGGCTGCGGTAGCAGCTTCGCGTAGTCCTTCGGCACGACATGCCAGAAGGCGTCCCGCTCCACCCGCCAGTCGTTCAGGATGCGGGCCGCGAGGCGCGATCCCGTTTCCTGGCGGTGGCGCGCGATCAGGTCACGCAGCACGCCCTCCCAATGCGAGGAGGCCAGCCGCGACCAGAGCAGCGTATCGGGGTTCAGGCGGCGCTCGAAGGTGCCGTCCGCATCCCAGACGAAGGCCTGGCCACCGGTGAAGCCGGCGCCGAAATTGTCGCCGACCGCGCCCAGGATCACCGCCGTGCCGCCGGTCATGTACTCGCAGCCATTGGCCCCAATGCCCTCCACCACCGTTGTGGCGCCGGAGTTGCGGACGGCGAAGCGCTCGCCACCCTGTCCCGCCGCGAAGAGCTCACCCGCCGTCGCGCCGTAGAGCACGGTGTTGCCGATGATGGTGTTCTCCTCCCAGACCAGGTTGGCGCTTGGGCCGGGGCGCACGACGATGGTCGCGCCGGACAGGCCCTTGCCGACATAGTCATTGGCATCGCCGAGCACTTCCAGCTTCAGGCCGCGCACGCCGAAGGCGCCGAGCGACTGGCCGGCGCTGCCGCGCAGCCGCACCGTCAGATGGCCGGGCTGCAGGCCATTCATCCCGAATTGCCGCACGATCATCGAGCTGGTCTTGGTGCCGATGGCGCGGTGCGTGTTCTGGATGTTGTACTGGAGCTGCATCTTCTCGCCACGCGAGAAGAGCGCCGCCGCGTCGCGGATCATGTCCGCGTCCAGCGTCTCCGGTACGGGGTTGCGGCCTTCCAGCGTGCAATAGGGCGGGTGGCCGCCGGCATCGGCCTGCACCAGCAGCGGGTTCAGGTCGAGGTCGTCCAGGTCCTCCGCGCCGCGCGAGACCTGCTTCAGCAGGTCCGTGCGGCCGATCACCTCCTCCAGCTTGCGGAAGCCGAGGGAGGCCAGGATTTCGCGCACCTCCTCCGCGACGAAGGAGAAGAGGGAGATCACCTTCTCCGGGCTGCCCTCGAACTTGGCGCGCAGCGCTTCGTCTTGCGTGCAGACACCCACCGGGCAGGTGTTGGAATGGCACTGGCGGACCATGATGCAGCCCATCGCCACCAGCGATGCCGTGCCGATGCCGAATTCCTCGGCGCCCAGCATGGCGGCCACCACCACGTCGCGGCCGGTCTTG
>DATCMG010000723.1:0-10481 GCA_036563555.1 Roseomonas sp.
CACACGCCGGGGCTGGTCTGGCACAGCACGGGCTGGCCGCTGACCTCCGATACCTATGGCGGCTCCTGGCTCTACATGCTGGGGGAGAACCTGGTCTCGATCGGCTTCGTGGTGGGGCTGGACTACAAGAATCCCTGGCTCTCGCCCTTCGATGAGTTCCAGCGCTTCAAGACCCACCCCGCCGTGCGAGGCTTCCTGGAGGGCGGCAAACGCATCGCCTATGGCGCGCGCGCGCTGAACGAGGGCGGCGCGCAATCCATCCCGCGCCTGGTCTTCCCGGGCGGCATGCTGGTCGGCGACACGGCAGGCTTCCTGAACGTGCCGAAGATCAAGGGCACGCACACCGCGATGAAGAGCGGCATGGTGGCCGCCGAGGCCGTGGGCGCGGCCCTGGCGCAGGAGACGCGGCCGGAGGTGCTGGAGAGCTACCCCGAATCCCTCCGCAAGTCCTGGGTCTGGGACGAGCTGCACAGCGTGCGCAACATCCGCCCGGGCTTCGCCAAATACGGCTTCTGGGGCGGCATGGCGGCGGCGGCGCTGGACACCTATGTGTTCCGCGGCAAGGCGCCCTGGACCTGGGTGCATCATGCCGACCACGAGACGCTGAAGCCCGCTTCACAGGCCAAGCGCATCACCTATCCCAAGCCGGACGGAAAGCTCACCTTCGACCGGCTCTCCTCCGTGTTCCTCTCGAACACGAACCACGAGGAGAATCAGCCCGCGCATCTCGTGCTGAAGGATCCGGACCGCTGGAAGGGCGTGAACTGGGACCAGTTCCGCAGCCCCGAGAGCCGCTACTGCCCGGCCGCCGTGTATGAGGCAGTGGGCCCGGAAGCCGAGCGAGAGCTGCGCGGCACGCCGGATGCGGAGGCGACGGGGGACGGCGCGCAGGTGGAAGCGGGTGATGCCGCCGCGCGGCTGGTGATCAACGCGCAGAACTGCGTGCATTGCAAGACCTGCGACATCAAGGACCCGACGCAGAATATCGATTGGCGCACGCCCGAGGGCGGTGGTGGGCCGAATTATATCGGCGGGATGTGAGCAAGGCCGGGGGAAGGTATTCCCCCGGACCCCCTTCTATTTTTGGGGTGTAGCGTTGGCGCGCGAGTGACGCTGGTGCGCCCCAAACCTGAAGAAAAAGATGAGGGGTTCGGAGAGAATTCCTTCTCACCGGCCTTTTTCTTGTTCCGGCAAGCGCCCACGCTGCCTTCCCTCAGCCGCGTGACAGCAGCGCGGGGGGATCGGCCTCGCCGATCAGCAGGTGCAGGGCGCGCATGATAAGGGCGCGCTCCGCCTCGTCGAAGGGGGCCAGGCACTCCCGCTGATGGACCAGGGCCGCGGCAAGAACCGGCTTCACCCGCGCCCGGCCCTTGGCGGTCAGGTGGATCAGCACCCGGCGGCGATCCTCCACGGTAGCCTTGCGGCGGACCAGGCCCTCCGCCTCCATGCGGTCGAGCACCTTGGTCATGCTGGGCTGCTTCATCAGGGCCATCGCAGCCAGTTGCCCCACGCCCAGCCCGTCCACCTCCGTGAGACAGGCGAGGACGCGCCATTCCGGCACGGAGAGACTCCAGCCCTTCAGCGATGCGTGGAAGCTGGAGGAAACCTCGTGGCTCGCCCGGGCCAGGAGATAGGGCAGGTAATCCTCGGTGAAGGGCACGGGCCTATATATCCCTTTTCATATAGCTTGACCGGCGCCTCCTCTTTGCGCCCGAATGACCCCGGACGCACAGGGGTGGCCGAGGATGTTGGCGGACCGCATCGAGCACAAGTGGATCGAGGCCTTCACCGAGGTTTTGGCGAAGTGCGCGGTCAGGCCGGGGGAGGCGGTGGCCATCCTCTCGGAAACGCAGTCCCGCGCGCTGAACGTGCATCTGGCCGAACTGGCCCTTCTGCGGCTCGGCGCCCGCCCTTTCCACCTCGTGGTGCCCACGGGGCGGAACCCCTATCCGGTGCCGGTCCGCTCCACCGGTGCCAGCGAGGCCATTGGCGGGCTCGAGCCGGTGATGGGCGCCCTGGCCGCCAGCGGGCTGGTGGTGGACCTGACCGTGCAGGGGCTGATGCATGCGCGGGAGACGGCCGCGATCCTGAAGGGCGGCGCGCGCATCCTGTCCATCTCCAACGAGCATCCCGAGGCGCTGGAGCGGATGCGCCCGGATGATGCGCTGGCTGCCCGGGTGAAGGTGGCGACGAAAATGCTGCGCGGTTCGAAGCGGATGAGCGTGCGCTCCGCCGCCGGCACGGCTCTGGAGATCGACATGCCGGGTGCCACCACCGTCGGCGTCTGGGGCTGGACCGATCGGGCCGGCACCCTGGCGCACTGGCCCGGCGGGCTGGTGGTGAGCTTTCCGGCCGCCGGCACGGTGAACGGCACGCTGGTGCTGGATACCGGCGACATCAACCTGACCTTCAAGCGCTACCTCGCCGCCCCCATTCGCCTGACCATCGAGCGCGACTACGTCACCGCCATCGAGGGCAGCGGTCCCGATGCCGAGATGATGCGGCAATCCTTCGCCGCCTGGGGGGACAAGGAGGCCTATGCCGTCTCCCATGTCGGCTTCGGCATGAATCCGGCGGCGCGCTACGAGGCGCTCTCCATGTACGGGCAGCGCGATACGAACGGGACGGAGCTGCGCGCGGTTTCCGGCAACTTTCTCTTCTCCACCGGGGCGAACGAGTTCGCCGGCCGCTACACGCCAGGGCATTTCGACATTCCCGTCATGGAAACGGATATCCTGGTGGATGGCACGCCAGTGGTGGTGAAGGGCGCGCTGCAGGAGGTGTTCGGGTAAATCAGCGCTGGACAGGCATATTCCTTTTCATATGATCGGCGATGCACGGGGACAGGCGGGCATGGCGAGCAAGGTCGCAGTCGTGATGCTGCACGGGATCGGCGCGGATTCACGGCTGTGGCAGCCCCAGGCCGAGAGTTTTTCCGCGCGCGGCTACCGCCCCGTTCCGCTGGACTTCCCGGGCTATGGTGGCCGCGTGCCAGTCGATGCGATGGATTTCGAGGGGCTGGCCGCGGATGTGGAAGCTGCCATCGCCGAACGCGGGCTGGAGCGGCCCGTGCTGCTCGGCCATTCCATGGGAGGCATGGTGGCCCAGACCCTGCTCCGCCGACGCCCCGATGCATATGCCGCCGCCATCCTCTGCGCCACCAGCCCTGCCTTCGGGAATCCCTCCGGCGAGTTCCAGCAAAAATTTGTCGCCGCACGGCTGAAGCCGCTGGATGAGGGGCGGAGCATGGCCGACATGGCGGAAGAAAACTTCGCCCATCTTGCCGGCCCAGGCGGCGCGGAGACACCCTGGCGGGACCACGCCATCGCGGTGCTGGGTGCCACCCCCTCCCCCACCTTCCGCGCCGCCGTGCGCTGCCTCGTTACCTTCGATGAGCGTGCCTCCCTCGGCGCCATCCGCGTTCCGGTCCTATGCCTGGCGGGAGAAGCGGACACCAACGCCCCCGCGCCGGTGATGGAGCGCATGGCCGGCAGGATCCCCGGCGCCGAATACCGCTGCATGCCCGGCATCGGGCACCTGCCGAATATCGAGGCGCCGGCTGAGTTCGACGCCATCGTCCTTGATTTCCTGGACCGCCACCTGACAGGGAAGAATGCGTGATGGACAGCCTGTCCACCGATCTGATCCAGGACGAACCGATCTTCGCCCCGGAGGCCTTCAACCTGACGCCGCAGCAGGCGGAGCTGACCGCCCGCGCGCGCCGCTTCGGCAAGGCGGTGCTGGCGCCTCGGGCAGCGGAGTATGACCGGGAGGCGCGCTTCCCCATCGAGAACTTCCGGGACATGCATGGCGAGGGTCTGCTTCGCATCTGCGTGCCGGAAGCGGATGGTGGCGAGGGGGCGGATTTCACCACCTACTGCATCACGGCGGCCGAGCTGGGCCGCTATTGCGGTGCCACGGCCCTGTCCTGGAACATGCATGTCTGTTCCACCCTCTGGTCCGGCCTGCTCTCCGAGGATCTGGAGATGACGGCGGAGGACCGTGCCGCCCATCGTGCGCGCCGGTCCATCCATTACAAACGGATCGTCGAGGACGGGGCCATCTACTCCCAGCCCTTCTCCGAGGGCGGCGCGGCGGCGGCCGGCGCCATTGCCTTCGGCACGGAGGCGCGGCCTGTCGAGGGTGGCTATCTCGTCAATGGGAAGAAGATTTTCGCCAGCCTTTCAGGCTCGGCCGATTATTACGGCATCCTCTGCACCGAGCGCGCAGGGGATGAGGCGGCGAGCCGGCGCAACACCCTCTACCTTGCCGTGCCGGCGAATGCGCCGGGCGTGTCGGTGGTGGGGGACTGGGATCCGCTGGGCATGCGCGGCACCGTCTCGCGCACGCTGCTTCTGAAGGACGTCTTCGTGCCCGAGGACGCGATGCTCATGCCGCGAGGCGTCTATTTCCAGGCAGCGGGCCGCTGGCCGCACATGTTCATGACGCTGACGCCCACCTATATGGGTCTCGCCCAGGCGTCCTATGACTTCGCCGTTTCCTATCTGCGCGGCGAGTTGCCGGGCATGCCGCCCGTGAAGCGCCGCATGTTCCCTACCAAGCAGATCGCGGTGGCGGAGATGCGGATCATGCTGGAGCAGACCAAAACCCTCTGGTTCCAGGCGGTGCGCGAGGCCCGCGCCGATCCTACGCGGGAACAGGTGCAGCGTGCCTATGCCGCGCAATACACGGTGATGGAGAACGCCAACGCCCTCGCGGCCAAGGCCATCCGCACCTGCGGTGGCCAAGCAATGCTCAAGAGCCTGCCGTTGGAGCGTATCTACCGCGACAGTCGCTGCGGCTCCCTCATGCTGCCCTGGACCGCCGAAATCTGCCTCGACCGCCTGGGCCGCGACACACTCTACAAGCCCGGCGAGAAGGACGACTGAGCGGGTGACGAATCTCGCCACCCTCATCGACCGCAACGCCGCCTTCTCGCCGGCCAAGGTTGCGATCCGCTTCGAGGGTGCGGCGATCTCCTATTCCGGGTTCTCGCGGGATGTGGCCCGGGCCGCCTTCCTGCTGCGCACGCGCCATGGCGTGGAGAAGGGCGACCGCGTGGCGGTGCTGGCGGCGAACGGGCCGGCCTATCTCGCCCTGCTTTATGCCTGCGCGCGGCTGGGCGCGATCCTGCTACCGCTGAACTGGCGCCTGGCGGCGGCCGAGCTGGGCTACATCCTCGCCCATGCCGAGCCGCGCGTGGCCTTCGTCGAGCCCGCCTTCGCCGAGACGCTGCACGAGGCCGCGCCGGACCTGCCTGCAGCGTTGCTGGAGATCCCCGAAGGCGAGGCCGATCCGGAAGGCCCCGGCACGCTCGATGACCCGGTGCTGCTCGTCTATACCTCCGGCACCACCGGACGTCCCAAGGGCGCGCTGCTGCGGCAGGAGGCGCTGTTCGATAACGCGGTGATGAGCCACCACATGCATGGCATGACGGCGGAGGACCATGTCCTCTCCGTCCTGCCCTTCTTTCATGTGGGCGGGCTGAACATCCAGACCACGCCGGCCCTCCAGGCCGGCGCCACCGTGACCATCCATGCCCGCTTCATGCCCGATGCCGTGCTGGCCGCGATCACGGAGGACCGCCCCAGCCTGACCCTTCTGGTGCCCGCCACCATCCGCGCCCTTTTGGCGGTGCCGGGATGGGCGGAAGCGGATCTCTCGCCGCTGCGGGCCATCAGCACGGGATCGGAGCCCGTGCATCAGGCGGTGATCGATGCCGTGATGTCGCGCGGCGTGCCGCTGCTGCAGGTCTATGGCGCGACGGAAAGCTGCCCCATCGCCATCTACACGCGCCTCGGTGGTGACCTCTCACGCGGAACTTCCACGGGCCTGCCCGGCCTGCTTTGCGAAGCCCGCATCGCGGATGACTCCGGCCGCGAGTTGCCGCATGGCATGGCGGGAGAGGTGCTGCTGCGCGGCCGCAATCTCTTCCGCGGCTATTGGCGGGACGAGGCGGCAACGCGGGAGTGCATGGCGGATGGCTGGTACCGCACCGGCGACATCGGAACGCGCGATGCGGACGGCTACTTCCACGTTCATGACCGCCGCAAGAACATGATCATCTCCGGTGGCGAGAACATCTATCCCGCGGAGGTCGAGCGCGTCCTGCTGGAGCATCCCGCCATCGCCGAGGCCGCCGTGCTCGGTGCGCCGGATCCGAAATGGCAGGAGGTTCCGGTCGCCTTCCTCGTGCTGCGCGCCGGCATGGCGCTGGAGGAGGAGGCGGTGCGCGCGCATGTCTCGGCGCGGCTGGCCCGCTTCAAGGTGCCGCGCCGCGTGGTCTTCACGGGAAGCCTGCCCCGCACCGCCCTCGGCAAGGTGCGGCATTTCGAGCTTCGTCCCCTGATCGGAACCGACGCATGACGCTCCGCATCGCTGTCCTCGGCGGCGGCAATGGCTCCTTCGCCGCCGCCGGCGACATGGCCCTGGCCGGGCATGAGGTGCGGCTGTGGCGCCGCGATGCGGCGGCGGTTGAGGCACATCGGGCGGCCGGCGGCACGATCGCGGTGAAGGATGCGAAGGGCACGCGTGAGGCGCGGCTGGCGCTCGTCACGACGGACATGGCCGAAGCGGTGCGCGGCGCCGAACTGATCCTCTGCCCCGCCCCGGCCACGGCGCAGGCCGATATCGCGCGCCTGCTCGCGCCCTGCCTGGAAGATGGCCAGGTCGTCTTCCTGCCGCCCGGCACCCTCGGCACGGTGCTGATGGCCCGCGCCCTGCACGACACGGGCCGCAGGCCGAAGGTGGCCTTCGCCGAGACGGGCACCCTGCCCTGGCTCGCCCGCAAGCACGGGCCTTTCCAGGTGGCCATCACCGTACGCGCCGTGCGCCTACCAGTCGGCGTTTTCCCGCTGGACCGCGCGGAGATGGCGCTGAAGGTGATCGGCACCGCCTTCCCCGGCGTGATCGAGCCTTGCGGGGATGCGCTGTCCGGCGCGCTGATGAATGCGGGGGCGATCATCCACCCGCCGCTCATCATTATGAACGCCGGTCCTCTCGAACATTTCGAGAAATGGGACATCCACAACGAGGGCACCGTCCCTGCCATCCGCCGCACCACCGACGCGCTGGATGCCGAACGCATCGCGGTTCGGGAGGCGCTGGGCTATGGCGCACCACATTTTCCCCTCGCCCATCATTACGCCAGGGAGGGGGAGAAGTGGATGTATGGCCGCGCCTCCCATGACCGTCTGACGGAATCCGGCGACTGGCGGGAACGGATCATCCTCACCGAGCATCGCTACATGATGGAGGATCTGCGCCTCGGCCTGTCCCTCATCATCTCCGCGGCAGTCCTCGCGGGGGTGGAAACGCCACTGGCGAAGGGTTTCTCGGCGATTGGCGCGGCCATTCGCGGGGACGCACCGAACCATGCCGGGCGGACGCTCGCGGATGTCGGGCTGGGCGGGCTGGACCGCGCCGGAATCGATCAGGTGCTGCGCCATGGCTTCGCCTGAGCGCATGCCCGCCGCCTGCCTTGGCGCGGGGCGGATGGGGCGCGGCATCGCCGTGCAATTCGCCTATGCCGGCCATGACGTCACGCTGCTCGATGCCAAGCCCCGCGCGCCGGAAGCCTTCGAGACGCTGCGGCGCGAGGCGCTGGCCGAGATCGGCGATGCCCTCCGCACCCTGGGGGAACTGGGCCTCTTCGACCCCGCCCATGCGGATGCCTTGCTGGCCCGCGTGCGCGTGGTGCCGGATTCCGGCGCATCCGAAGCCCTGGGCGGGGCAGGAATCGTCTTCGAGGGCGTTCCGGAAATCCTCGACCTCAAGCGCGAAACCCTCGCCCGAGCCTCCACCCTGATGGCACCGGATGCCATCCTGGCCTCCACCACCTCCACCATCCTGGTGGACGACCTGTCGTCCTCGGTTGTACGCCCGGAGCGGTTCCTCAACGCGCATTGGCTGAACCCGGCCTATATCATCCCGCTCGTGGAGGTCTCGCCCGGCCGCGCCACGAGGCCGGAGACGCTCTCGCGGCTGAACGCCACGCTGGAATCGGTGGGCAAGGTGCCCGTGACCTGCGCCGCCAGCCCGGGCTTCATCGTCCCCCGCATCCAGGCGCTCGCGATGAACGAGGCGGCCCGGATGGTCGAGGAGGGCGTCGCCAGCGCCGAGGACATCGACAAGGCCGTCAAATACGGTTTCGGCTTCCGCTTCGGCGTGCTCGGCATGCTCGAATTCATCGACTGGGGCGGCGGCGACATCCTCTACCATGCCAGCCGCTATCTCACCGGCGCGCTGGGGCATGAGCGCTACCGCGCGCCGGAGATCGTGGAGCGGAACATGCGCGAAGGCCGGATTGGGCTTCGCACGGGGCAGGGTTTCCTGGATCATGCCGGCCAGGACATCGATTCCTATCGGCGGCGGCGCCTCGGCGCCCTTGTCGATCGTCTGCGGGCCGAAGGGCTCGCCAAGCCACCCGTGTTGCCGGACTGAACTGGCGCGCCACAAGACAGGGACGAAACGCGGCAACACGGCGGCACGCATGAAACGAAGGCGGAGGCTGCTGCATGTTCGGTCGAAGGGATCTTGCCCGTTTGGCGCTCGGCGCCGGGGGAATGGCGTTGGCGTCCGGTGCACGGGCACAGGGCAACTGGCCCGATCGCTCACTGCGCTGGGTGGTCGGCTATGCGCCCGGCGGCGCGAGCGATGTCTTCGCGCGCATGATGGCGCGCCAGATGACGCCATCCCTCGGCCAGTCCATCGTGGTGGAGAACCGGCCGAGCGGTGGAGCCATTGTCGCGACGGAAACGGTGATCCGCGCGCCAGCGGATGGCTACAGCCTGCTGCATGTCGACAATGGCGTGCTGGTCTATAATCCGGCGCTCTACTCCAGGCTTCCCTTCGATCCCGACAAGGATCTGACGAGCGTGGGCTTCATCGGGCGCTTCCCGATGCTGCTCGTCGTGCGGCAGGACAGCCCCTTCAAGGATTTCGCGGCATTGCTGGCAGCGGCGAAGACGAAGCCGGTCACCTATGGCACGCCGGCCGTGGCCTCGCCGCACCAGTTGACCATGGAGGTGGTCAAGCGGCGCTCCAGGCTGGATGCGACCCATGTCCCCTATCGGGGCACGCCCGCCACGCTGAACGGCGTGCTCGACGGCTCGGTCGATTGCGCGATCCTGGATGCCAGCAGCGCCCTGCCTGCCATCAAGGGCGACAGAATCCGAGCCCTGCTGGTGGCGGGCGACCGGCGCGCTGCCAGCCTGCCGGATGTGCCGACGGCCATCGAACTGGGCTACCCCGATACCGTTGCCTATGGCTGGCAGGGCGTCTGCGTCGCGGCGGGCACGCCGCCCGCCATCGTCTCCCGGCTGAACGCGATGATGCGGGCGGCGGTGGAAAGCCCGGAAATGTCCAGGCACATGCAGGAAATGGGTGTGGAGGCCGTGCCCCATAGCCCCGCCCAGATGGCCGAGTTCGTGAAGGCGGAAAACGCCACCTGGCGCCCGCTCATCAAGGAACTCGGCATCCGACTGGACGCCTGAGCCCCGCTCAGGTGCCGCAGAAGGTCATGTAGGGGAGCTCGGCCGGGGCAGGCGGCTCGTCCGCGCCCGGCTGGTCCTCATAGGGGCGGGCAAGGCTCTCCAGCAGCGCGTTGAACGGGCCGAGATCGTCGCGCTGCATGGCCGCCTCCAGGGCGCCCTCCACAAGATGGTTGCGCGGAATCACGGCCGGGTTCACGGCGCGCATGGCGGCGGCGCGGGCAGCGAGATCGCCGCCCTCCTCCGCCAGGCGGGCACGCCAGTTCACGGCCCAGGCGTCATAGGCAGCGGGATCGGCAAACAGGCTCCGCACGGCCGCATCCCCCTCCGGCGTTTCCGCCGCGCGGCACAGGCGGCGGAAGGTCAAGGTGAAGTCGGCGCCATTCTCGGCCATGGCCTTCAGCAGTTCCCCGGCCAGGGCCGCATCGCCCGCGCGATCGCCGGGCAGGCCGATCTTGGCACGCAGCCCACCGAGATAGGCGGCTTCGAACGCAGGCGCGAAACCGGCCAGGACGTCGTTCCCGGCGGCCAGGGCCGCTTCCTCACCCTCCGCCAGCAGGGGAAGAACCGTCTCGGTCAACCGGGCGAGGTTCCACTGCATGATGCGGGGCTGGTTGCCATAGGCGTAACGGCCCATCTGGTCGATCGAGCTGAACACCGTCGCGGGGTCATAGGCGTCCATGAAGGCGCAGGGGCCGTAATCGATCGTCTCACCGGAAATCGAGGTGTTGTCGGTGTTCATCACGCCATGGATGAAGCCGATCAGCATCCAGCGGGCGACGAGCGCGGCCTGGCGCGCGATCACGCCCTCCAGGAAGGCGCGATGGGGATTCGGCGCCTCGGCCGCCGCCGGGTCGTGGCGGGCGATGGCGTGATCGGCCAGGATGCGCACCCCCTCGATGTCCCCGCGCGCCGCGAAAAACTGGAAAGTGCCGACACGGATATGGCTGGAGGCGACGCGGGTCAGCACGGCGCCGGGCAGCGGCGTCT
>DATCMG010000726.1:0-4423 GCA_036563555.1 Roseomonas sp.
CTATGGCTGGCTGAAGACCGAGATGGGCGTGCACCGGCTGGTCCGCATCTCGCCCTTCGGCGGCAATGACAAGCGGCAGACGAGCTTCGCCTCGGTCTATGTCTACCCCGTGATCGACGACAGGATTCAGGTCGACATCAACCCGGCCGACCTGCGCACCGACACCTTCCGTGCTTCGGGCGCAGGTGGCCAGCACGTGAACAAGACGGAATCTGGCGTGCGCTTCACCCATATCCCGACCGGGATCGTGGTAGCCTCCACCCAGGACCGCTCGCAGCACCGCAACCGCGCCATCGCCATGGATATGCTGCGCGCCCGCCTCTACGAGCTGGAGCTGCAGAAGCGCGAGGCCGTCAGCGCCGCGACCGAGGCCGGCAAGACCGATATCGGCTGGGGTCACCAGATCCGGTCCTATGTGCTGCAGCCCTATCAGATGGTGAAGGACCTCCGCACCGGCGTGGAAAAGGGCAATCCGGCCGCCGTGCTGGATGGTGACCTGGACGAGTTCATGGCCGCCGCCCTCGCCAGCCGCGTCGGCGCCACGCGCTCCGAGGCCAGCGCGAACGCCCGCTGATGGGCGGCCTGTTCCCGGAAGCAGCGCGCCCGCAGGACCTGCACGACCCCGGCGGCAAGGTGCGGCTGAAGATCGGCGCGGAGGTGGTCAGCCGGGCCGAGTTCTCGGCCGATGGCCGCTACCGCACCGTGCTGGAGCGGCGCTGGGACGGGCTCCCCTTCGGCAGCCCGGGCGTCTGCGCCTGGATCATGATGAACCCCAGCACGGCGGACGAGAATGTGGACGATCCCACCGTCCGCCGCGCCCGTGACTTCACGCGGCGCTGGGGCTTCGGGGCCATGGTGGTGCTGAACGCCTTCGCCCTGCGCGCCACCCGCCCGGCCATGCTACTGGAGAGCGACGACCCCGTGGGCCCGGGCAATGACGCCGCCATCGCCGATTGGGCCGCGCGGGCCGACCGCGTGGTGGTCGCCTGGGGCCTGCCGCCGAAGAAGCTGCGCGGCCGCGCCCTGGAGTTGGCGGCGATCCTGGCCAGGGCCGGCGCGAAGCCCATGGCCCTGAAGGTGACGGCGGATGGCCAGCCCGGCCATCCGCTCTACATCGCGGGCGATACCGAGCCGAAGCCCTGGGAGGCTCCGGGAGGCGCCCGCTAAAGGCGGGGCCTCCCCTGCGCCTCAGGCCCGCCGCACGTTCCAGAACAGGGACGGTCCGCCCTTGAGCACGCCGGTGATGCTGCGGCGATAGGCCTGCTGCGGGCGCTGGAGGCCCAGCGGGATGAAGGGCGCCTCCTCCCAGACCGTGCGCTGCAGCTCCTCCGCGATCCGCTTCTCGGTCTCGATATCCGTCGCGTCGAACCACTCGTCGCGCAGGGCCTCTCGCCGCGGGCTGGTCGGCCAGCCGGACCAGGCGCTGGCCCCGTTCCCGCGAAGCGGCTGGTGGCTGCCAGGGACGGAGGTGTCCAGCCCTTCCCAGGTCGTGCAGAAGACGCTGAAGCCGCCCTGGTCCACGGGGCCGCGATTGGTGCGGCGCTGGATCTGCGTGCCCCAATCCATCGACACCAGATCGACGTTGAAGCCGACGCGGCGCATCAGGTCCGCGGCCACCTCCGTCATACCTTGCAGGTTCGGAAGATCGGTGGCCGAGAGCAGCACCACCCGTTCGTTCTTGTAGCCGGCCTCGCGGAGCAGCCGCTTCGCCTTCTCGATGTCGCGCGGCCCGGTCAGTATTTCGAGGCCCGCGTCATTCGCCAGGGGCGTGCCGGGGGTGAAGGCCCCGGCGGGGATGCGGTAGAGCTCGGGATCGGTGCCCACCGCAGCCTGCACGAAGGCTTCCTGATCCACCGCGGGGAAGAGGGCGCGGCGGATGGCGGGATTGTCGAAGGGCGGGTGCAGGTGATTGAAGCGCAGCACGCCGAAGCTGCCGGCCGTATTGATCGCTTCCACGATGATCTGGCGGTTGCGCCGCAGGACCGGCAGCAGGTCCGGCAACGGCGTCTCCCACCAATCGGCCTCGTTGTTCTGGAGCGCGGCGGCAGCGGTGGCCGCATCCGGCATGACGCGCCATTCGACCCGGTCGAAATGCACCTGCTTCCCGCCGGCGAGCAGGTCCGGTGCCTCCTGCCGTGGCACATAGGCGGCATTGCGCTCGAAGACGGCGAGGCTGCCGGCCACCCACTCGTCCCGGAGGAAGCGGAAGGGGCCGCTGCCCGTGAAGTCGGTGATCTGGGTGAACGGGTCCGTCCGCGCCACGCGCTCCGGCATGATCGCGCAGATATTGGCGCCCGCCTTGCCCATCGCCCAGGTCAGGCCGCTCCAGGGGCGCTTGAGCCGGATCGTGAACCGGTCATCCGAGGGCGCGTCCATCTCCTCCAGCAGGACATCGAGGCGCTGCCCGAGAACGTCCCGTTTCGACCAGCGGCGGATCGAGGCGACGCAGTCGCGGCCGCGAACCGGCTCGCCATCATGGAAGCGCAGCCCCGGTCGCAGGGTGATCGTGTGGGTCAGGCCGTCCGCGGACACCTCATGCCCTGCGGCCATCTGCGGCCTGGCCTGGAAGTTGCCGTCCATCCCGAACAAGGTGTCGTAGATCATCAGCCCGGCATTCCGGGACAGCACGGAGGTGCCCCAGATCGGATCCATGCTGGCAAGATTGCCCTGTGGCACGAAGCGCAAGGTGCGCGCCGCCGTGCCCTGTGCGACGGCCGGTGACGAAATCCCGCCCAGGCCAGTGGCCACCGCAATTCCAGTGGCCGTCTTCAGTAGCGTTCTGCGATCGGTCAACTTTCACCTCCACTCCCGGCCCGGCCCATGAGCCGGCGCTTCCGGGCGCAGATTGTATCCCGCAAAACAGCCTTACAAGCTGGCCGCAATCACGCGGTGAGGTGTCCATGCCGGAGCATCGAGGGCGGTGGCCCCTGCGAAAGACCCCGCCTTCGCCCAGGGCCATGAGCCAGGCGGATCAGGATCCGGGCCTCAGTCCTGCCGCTGGTTGGTGAAGCGGGCATTCCCCAGCCCTGTCCCGATCGTCAGCACGCCCCAGCGCTCCACATCCTGCATGTTCGGGATTTCGCTCAGGCCCTGGAGCACGGCGTCGTTGTGCATCAGCACGGTGGTGGCGTGGCCGCCGATCTCGGGCAGCGCCTGCATGATGGCGCGGGGCAGGTTGAAGCGGCTGCTCTCCCAGTTGCCCGGCAGGTTCTGGCCACCGCGGTCGATCGAGCCATCCTCCTCGACGATCCCGGGGCAGCCGATGCCGATGAAAGGGGCGAGCGCCCGCTTCTTCGCATCGGCCAATGCCACCATGCCGCGCAGCATCTCCGCCATCCGCTCCACCGCCTCCTCGCGGGTCGGCTCGTCATCGCGGTGGCGCCAGATCTCCAGACCCACGACCTTCGCCTCCGACAGGTTGCGCGCCTTCTTCAGGTTCAGTTCCACCAGCCCGGCCCGGATGTTGGTGCCGCCGATATCCACGGCCAGCAGGCTGTCATGGCCGGCGAAAATCCAACTCGGCGCCAGATGGGCGGCGCCGATCAGCGCGGCCTCGTCCGGTTCATGGGTGATGGGCGCCAGCTCCACCCCCTGCCCATCCGCCTTCAGCAGGAGGGAGGCGCGGCCGATCGCCAGATGGCCGATGCGGCTGCCGCTCATTCCGCCGCCCACCACGATGCGCTGCGTGTCCTTCCAGCCCTTCAGCTTCAGGAAGCGGCGGGTGACGCCGGCCAGCTCCTGGGCGAATTCCTCGATCACGCCATGGACGAGGGCGGCGACCTCCGGGCGCTCGTCCTGCAGCATCTTTTCCAGGCGGCGCTTGGAAACTGCCGCACTGGGCGTGTCGCCCAGGGGATCCTCCTCCCCCAGCTTCTTCAGGCGCTCGCGCCACTCGTCGAGGATGGCCTGGAAAGCGCGCTTGCTGGCGCGGTCGCCGATGAAGCCCTCCTTGTCACGCAATTCGGCATTATAGGCATCCAGGACGACGCTGGTGAGCTGGGAGGCTCCATGGCCGGCCACGGGGGGCGCGATGGCCTGGTCGGGCATATCCGGTACTGATCCCCTTCTGAGCAGGAAGGTGAACGCGGCCGCCCTGCGCCGGTTCAGTCGCCTCCGCCATGGGGCCGGCGGATGCCCAGACTGGCCGCCGCCAGCAGCGCCGCAGCGCCACCATAGATCAGCAGGGCTGGGGCGACGGGCAGCAGGAAGCCGGCCAGCAACGGCCCCGCTCCCGCGCCGATGTCCCGCCAGGTGGCCTGCCGCGCCAGGGCGGGGACACGGCCGGCACCGGGGTTCTCGGCCGCCACCACGGGGCCGGGCAGGGGCTGGATGATGGCGCGCAGCAGCACCGTCGCCAGCGCGCCCGCCCAGAGCAGATCGCCACCCGCGCCGAGCAGCAGCAACCCGAAGGACGTGGCCAGGG
>DATCMG010000734.1:0-13185 GCA_036563555.1 Roseomonas sp.
CCGAGAGGTTGCGGACGAGCTTCTGGGTGCCGGTGTGGCAGAAACGGCAGGACAGGGTGCAGCCGACCTGGGTGGAGATGCAGACGGCGCCGCGGTCGTCATCGGGGATGTAGACGGTTTCCACCTGCTGCTTGTCGCGCATGCGGAAGAGCCATTTGCGGGTGCCGTCGGTGCTGGTCTGCTCCGTCGTCACCTCGGGGCGGCCGATGGTGAAGCGTTCGGCCAGCCTGGCCTGCATGGGCTTGGCGATGCTGGACATCTGGGCGAAGTCGCGCGCGCCCTGGTGGTAGATCCAGTGCCAGATCTGCTTGGCGCGGAAGGGCTTCTCGCCGATTTCGACGATGGCGGCCGTGAGTTCCTCGCGCGAGAGGCCGACGAAGTCGCGCCGGCCCGCCTCATCCGTCTGCGCCGGGGGGGCGAAGATGGCGGACTTGGCGAGGATGCGGGTGCGTTCCGCTTCCGTCAGCGCGTCAGCCGGCGCGGGGATCAGGGGGGTGCGGGCGTTCACGGGGTTCCGTTCAGCGGCCGGGGCCGCGTTCCTGTCAGCGGCGCGTGGCGCCGGGCGGGCACTCTTTGGAGATCGCCTCATAAGCGGCGGTGAAGCCGGAGAGGGAAAAGGTCTCGGTGGTGCTGCGGTTGTTGGGGGCGGGGCTCTTGGCTGTCGCCTCGCGGCCGCTGCGGAAGGCGGCCACCGCCGCGCGGCCGTTGCGGGCGAAGGCATTGTCGCCTGATGTGTAGAAGTCGAGGTCGTTGTTGCCGACATCGACCTTCACCTCGGCATTCCGGGGGAAGGAACGGCCGATGCGCAGGGCCACCTGGTCACGCCCCTGGGGGCGGTGGGTGACGGTGAGAAGGGCGTTCTGGCGGCCCTCCATGCGCGTGAAGGCGTAGCAGATCTTGTTGTTGCCTTCCTGGTAGGTGGCCGCCGTCCAATCCTGGAAGGCGCCGAGGCGCTGCGGGCCGCTCGCCTGGCTTTGGGCCTGGGGGGCGGCGTTGCGCTGCTGGGCGAGCGCCGGGGCGGCGGCGAGGGGCAGGGCCGCGAGGACGAGCATGTGGCGAATCATGATCCCGCAGATAGTCCTCCTCTGCCCCCTGCTTCAACCGCCACGGCTGCATGGCCGGTGGTTGTCTTGCCCGGCCCTGCCGCCGGGGCCGTGATTCTGGCCTGGGGGATGGCCGTCCCTGCGCCTGATCGCGGGATTTGGCGCTTCCCCGGACAACGGGCCGTCCGGAGCGGCGTTCACCTGATCCACCTGCTTGAATCGTGGAGGTAAGCGCAAATGGCAGCTCCGGAAGTCGCGGATGTCACCCGCGAGGGCCGTATCATCGTGTCGGGACACCAGACGGATGTGGGGGAGGCGCTGCGGACCCACGCGACGGAGCAGGCGTCGCGGCTCTCGGCCAAGTATTTCAACGGCGCGGAGGACATCACCATTACCTTCTCCCCCGGAGGGAAGGGCGCGGGCTTCGGCTGCAATGTCCGGGTCCATGTCGGGCGCGGCCTGTTCTTCGACGGCCATGGCGAGCACGCGCGCAATGCCTATACCGCCTTCGCCTCGGCGCTGGAGCGCGTTGCGAAGCAGCTTCGGCGCCAGAAGCGCGCGATGCGTGAGGACAAGCCGGTGAATGCGACGAAGGAGGCGCTGCTCTAGCGGCCTGGTTCGCGGTGGTGGGGCCGGCGGCCGCTTTGGCGTGTGCCCGGCCCCACCTGCCTCCCCCGCGTGATGTGTGCCGCCGATGGCCCTGGACGATGGGCGCAGCCGGCATTTGGCACGGGGAAGCGACCGCCTTATTCCCAGCCCATGCAGGACGCGACAGACGCCCAACTCGCCGCCCAGTATGAGGCGCTTCCCTATCCCGCCCGCGACCCGCGGGACGAGGCGCGCCGGCTGATCGTCGGCAGTCCCTCCCATCTGCTGGAGGTGGATCACTGGGTGTTCGGCGCCCGCCGGCCGGCGGAGCAACCGCTGCGGGCGCTGGTGGCCGGGGGCGGCACCGGGGATGGCGCCATCATGCTGGCGCAGCAAATGGTCTGGGCCGGACGGCCGGGGGAGGTGGTGTGGCTCGACCGGTCGGGCGCCGCGCGCAAGGTGGCGGAAGCACGGGCGGCTGTGCGGGGACTGACCAATCTGCGCTTCGTGGAGGGTTCGATCCTGGACCTGCCGGACCTGGGCAGCTTCGACTATGTCGATTGCTGCGGCGTGCTGCACCATCTGCCGGACCCGGCGGCGGGGTTGCGGAACCTGGCCGGGGTGGTGGCGCCGGGCGGCGGCATGGGGATCATGGTCTATGCCCCGCATGGGCGGACGGGTGTCTATATGCTGCAGGACGCGCTGCGGATGATCGCGCCCCCCGGGGAGGCGCCGGCCGCGCGGGTAGACATCGCCAAGCGGGTGATGCGCCATCTGCCCGAGACCGCCTGGCTCAGGAAGAATCCCTGGATCACGGACCACCTGCCGCTGCCGCAGGGCGGCGGCGATCCGGGCCTGTATGACCTGCTGCTGAACCCGCGCGACCAGTCCTACACCGTGCCGCAGCTCGCGGCGCTGGTGGAGGGGGCGGGGATGCGGATCGGCTGCCTGGTGGAGCCGGTGCGCTACGATCCCGATCCGCTGCTGCCCGACCCGCGGCTGCGCGCCCGCACCGCCGCCATGGGGATGGTCGAGCGCGCGGCGCTGGCCGAGGCGCTGGCGGGGAATATGGGCATCCACATCGCCTATCTGGCGCGGGCCGAGGATCCGTCGCCGGTGCCGGATTGGGATGACCCTTCCGCCGTGCCGGTGCTGCGCGGGATGGACGGGCCCGGCTGGGCCAAAGGCGTGCGCGGCGGCAGCATGGCGATCACCTATGACGGGTTGCGGATCAACCTGCCCATGCCGCCCCTGGCCGCCGCCATCCTGTCGCGGATCGACGGCAAGGCAAGCCTGGCGGAGGTCGCGCGTGCCGTGGAGGCCGGGGGCGCCGCGCCGGCGGCCGTGGCGCGGGACATGAGGGCGCTGCGGATGGCGATGGAGCCGACGAACCGGCTGCTTCTCTCGGCGCCCCGGCGGGCATGAGGCCGGGGGAGGAAAAAGGCCGGGGAGAAGGAATTCTCCCCGGACCCCTCATCTTTTTCTTCAGGTTTGGGACGCGCCGGTGATGCCCGCGCGCCAGCGCTATACCCCAAAGATAGAAGGGGGTCCGGGGGGATACCTCCCCCCGGCCTTGACCCCCGCCATCGTCATCTTCGGCGCCGCCGTCCGCCCTGACAGCCGCCCAAGCGAGACGATGCGCCGCCGCGTGACCGCCGCCGTGGAATTGGGGGAAATGCTGGGTGGCGATCCGCTTTTCGTGCCGACCGGCGGGCAGGGGCGTCACGGCCCGGCCGAATCCGCCGTGATGGCGAAGCTGCTGCGGGATTGGGGGATCGACCCGGCACGCATCCTGGAGGAGCCGACGGGGACGGATACGCTTTCTTCCGCCCGCGCCGTGGCGAAGTTGCTGCGGGGATGGGAGGGGAAGGTGCACCCGGTTTCCTCGGGGTATCACCTGCCGCGCTGTGCGATGCTGCTGCGGCTATGCGGGCTGCGGGTGGGCCGGGGGCAGGCCGCGCGGCCCGGGCCCGGTTTCTCCGAGTGGCGCTGGCGCCTGCGGGAGTTGCCGGCGCTGCCCTATGACGCCGTGCTCGCGGTGTGGCACCGGGCGCGGCGGAAGTAAGCTCCGGGGCGGGCATGGCCGCCCCGGTTCAGGTTATGACAAGTTCAGGCCAGGACATCCGGGAGGCGGGGCCTCCCGGCCTCGGCGTCAGCCTTCCTCGTCGTCCGGGGTCTCGACGCCGATCTCATCGCCGATGTCCTCGTCCTCGTCCAGGTCCTCGGCATCGTCCGCCACATCGGCGTCGGCGTCCTCCACCTCCACCTCGTCGGTGTCGGCGCCCTCCACCGCGGCGGGGCGCTTGCGCACCTTCTCCTCCGGCAGCGGTGCAGCCACGCGGCGGGGGCGGGGCTGCTCGGCCGGCTGTTCGGTCCCGCATTTCGGGCAGACGGCGGGGTTCTTGGTCAGGTCGTAGAAGCGGGCACCGCAGGCGACGCAGGTCCGCTTGAGGCCGAGTTCGGCAAGGGCCATCAGGGAAGCCTCGGATGGGTCCGGGCGGGCCGCGGACCGGGGGTGTGCGAAAGGGCGGCGCGCATTGCCATGGGGGCCGGGGCGTGTCAAACGCGGGGCTGTCTTTTCCCATCTTTTCGAAGCGCAAGTGCCGCCGATGCCAGATCCTTCCGTGCAGCCGGCCGATGGGCAGGCGCTGGCGCTGATGCGGGCCTCGGCCCCCGGGCAGGGGCTGCGGGGGCGCCTGACGGTTCCCGGCGACAAGTCCGTCTCCCATCGCGCGCTGATGTTCGGGGCGCTGGCTGTCGGCACGACCGAAATCACCGGGCTGCTGGAGGGGGAGGACGTGCTCCGCACTGCCGCCGCCATGCGCGCCCTGGGCGCGGAGGTGGAGCGGGTGGGAACCGGCCATTGGCGCGTGGCCGGGCGCGGCGTGGGCGGGCTGGTGGAGCCGGAGGATGTGCTCGACATGGGCAATTCCGGCACGGCCGCGCGGCTGATCTGCGGGCTGCTGGCCGGGCATCCGGTTTTTGCCGTGCTGACGGGCGATGCCTCGTTGCGGAAGCGGCCGATGCGGCGGGTGACGGAGCCGCTCTCGGCCACCGGCGCGCGTTTCTCCGGGCGGGCGGGCGGGCGGCTGCCGCTGGCGGTGGAGGGCGCGGCCGATCCGATGCCGCTGGACTACCGCGTGCCCGTGCCCTCGGCCCAGGTGAAGTCGGCGGTGCTGCTGGCCGGGCTTTGCGCGCGCGGGACGACCCGCGTGGAGGAGCCCGAGGCGACGCGCGACCACACCGAGAACATGCTGCGCCATTTCGGCGCGGCCGTGCGGGTGGAGGTGGATGGCAACCGCCGGGTGATCGAGCTGGATGGCCAGCCGGAGTTGCGGGCCGCGCCGGTGGTGGTGCCCGCCGATCCGTCCTCGGCTGCCTTTCCGCTGGTGGCCGCGCTGCTCGTGCCGGGTTCCGAGGTGACGGTGGAGAGGGTGGGGTTGAACCCGCTCCGCACCGGGTTGTTCGGCACGCTGCGGGAGATGGGGGCGTCGCTCACCGTCTCGAATGCGCGGGTCGAGGGCGGGGAGCCGGTGGGCGACCTGACCGCCGCTTTTTCGGAGTTGCGCGGGGTGGATGTGCCGGGCTCGCGCGCGCCTTCGATGATCGACGAGTATCCGGTGCTGGCGGTGGCCGCCGCCTTCGCGCGGGGCACGAGCCGCTTCCGGGGGCTGGCCGAGCTGCGGGTGAAGGAGAGTGACCGCCTGGCCGCGACGGTGGCCCTGCTGGCCGCCAATGGCGTGCATGCCGAGGTGGATGGCGACGATCTGGTGATCGCGCGCGATGGCACGCCGGTCCCGGGTGGTGGGGTGGTGAAGACGCATATGGATCACCGTATCGCTATGTCGGCCCTGGTGATGGGCCTGGCCTCGGCGCGGCCGGTGACGGTGGATGATGCGGGCTTTATCGACACCTCCTTCCCGGGCTTCATCGACATGATGAATCGGATTGCCGGCGGGCTGGCGATCGGGCCGGCGAAGGAGCTGGCATGAGCGGGACGGCACCGGGCGCGGTTCCTCCCGAGGCGCTGACCGAGCCCGTGGTCATCGCGGTGGATGGGCCGGCCGCCGCGGGCAAGGGCACGTTGGCGCGCCGGTTGGCGGCCGAGTTGTCGCTGCCCTATCTCGATACCGGCCTGCTTTACCGGGCGGTGGCGCGGCGCGTGTTGCTGGATGGCGGATTGCCGACCGATCCTGCCGCCGCCGAGGCCGCCGCGCGCAGCCTGACCCCCGCGGATCTTCAGCGCGGCGATCTGCGCGGCCCGGATGTGGACCAGGGGGCGAGCCAGGTGGCCGCCCAGCCCCCCGTGCGCGCCGCGCTGCTCGACTTCCAGCGGAGCTTCGCCGCGCGGCAGGGCGGGGTGATGGATGGGCGCGACATCGGCACGGTGGTCTGCCCGGATGCGCGGGTGAAGCTGTTCGTGACGGCATCGGCCGAGGCCCGCGCCCATCGCCGCTGGCTGGAGCGCCAGGGGCGGGGCGAGACCGTGCCGCTGGATGAGGTGGCGGCCGAGATGGCGGTGCGCGATGCCCGTGACGCCGCCCGCGACGTCGCGCCCATGCGCCCTGCCGATGATGCGGTGACGCTCGACACCACGGCGCTGGATGCGGAAGCCGCCTTCCAGCAGGCCTGGCTGCTGGTGCAGGCGAAACTGGCCGTTTGAGGCCCCGGTTTCCCTTGCAATCGCGCCCGCCGAGGGCGTAAAGGCATTCTCGCAGTCGAGGGCCTCGCCCCCGGCCGTGCACCCGTATGTGGGTGTATCCCCCCATTGGCCCGGTCCCCCCGGGCAAGACGTGCCATCCCGGCCAGCCGCATCGCGGCGGCCAGACAGGGTGGGGCGCAAGACCCGGCGGGCGCGCTTCGCTCCGCCATCCAGGAACACATCGCTACATGGCATCTGCCACCACCCTCGACCGGCCGGGTGCCGGCGGCGAGGACTTCGCCTCCCTTCTCGACGCCACGCTTGGCGCCGATACCGGCTTTGCCGGCTCGGTCGTCACCGGCAAGGTGATCCGCATCGATGACGACGTCGCGGTCGTCGATGTCGGCCTCAAGAGCGAGGGGCGCGTGCCCCTGCGCGAGTTCGCCCCCCAGGGCGCGAAGCCCGAGGTGAAGCCGGGCGACCTGATCGAGCTCTTCGTCGAGCGCTATGAGGACCGTGACGGCTCCATCGTGCTGTCGCGCGAGAAGGCGCGGCGCGAGGAGGCCTGGACGAATCTTGAGAAGCAGTTCCAGGCCGGGGTGCGCGTCAATGGCGTGATCTTCGGCCGCGTGAAGGGTGGCTTCACCGTCGATCTCGGCGGCGCGGTGGCCTTCCTTCCGGGTTCGCAGGTCGATATCCGTCCCGTGCGCGACGTCGGCCCGCTGATGGGTTCGCCCCAGCCCTTCCAGATCCTCAAGATGGACCGCGCCCGCGGGAACATCGTGGTGTCGCGCCGTGCCGTTCTTGAAGAGACCCGTGCGGAGCAGCGTTCCGAGCTGATCCAGGGCCTCAAGGAAGGCATGGTGCTCGACGGCGTGGTGAAGAACATCACGGATTACGGCGCCTTCGTGGATCTGGGCGGCGTGGACGGCCTGCTGCACGTCACCGACATCGCCTGGCGCCGCATCAACCACCCGAGCGAGGCCCTGACCATCGGCCAGCCCGTGAAGGTGCAGGTGATCCGCTTCAACCCGGAGACCCAGCGCATCAGCCTTGGCATGAAGCAGCTGATGTCGGATCCGTGGGAGGGCGTGGCCGCCAAGTATCCGGTGAACGGCAAGTTCTCGGGCCGCGTGACGAACATCACGGACTACGGCGCCTTCGTGGAGCTGGAGCCGGGCGTCGAGGGCCTGGTGCATGTCTCCGAGATGAGCTGGACGAAGAAGAACGTCCATCCGGGCAAGATCGTCGCCACCTCCCAGGAGGTCGAGGTTCTGATCCTGGATGTGGACGAGCCGAAGCGCCGCATCTCGCTGGGCCTCAAGCAGGCCCAGGGCAACCCGTGGGAGGTGTTCATGGACGCCAACCCGCCGGGCACGATCGTCGAGGGCGAGATCCGCAACATCACCGAGTTCGGGCTGTTCGTCGGCCTGGCCCCGGAGATCGACGGTATGGTCCACATGTCCGACCTGTCGTGGGACCTGTCGCCGGAGCAGGCGATGGCGAACTTCAACAAGGGCGACATGGTCAAGGCCAAGGTCCTGGACGTGGATGTCGAGAAGGAGCGCATCTCGCTCGGCATCAAGCAGCTTGAGGCCGATCCGGCCGCCGAGGTTCTGGACAAGGTCCGCAAGGGCGACGTCGTCACCTGCGTAGTCACCAAGGTCGAGAGCAACGGCATCGAGGTGAAGGTGGACGAGGTCCTCACGGGCTTCATCCGCCGCGCCGAGCTGGCCCGTGACCGTGGCGACCAGCGCCCCGACAAGTTCGCCATCGGCGAGAAGGTCGATGCGAAGGTGACGGCCGTGGATCGCGCCGCCCGCCGCCTGGCCCTGACCATCAAGGGCAAGGAGATCGAGGAGGAGCGGGAGGCCGTGAAGGAGTTCGGCACCTCCGACAGCGGCGCCTCGCTGGGCGACATCCTCGGCGCGGCCATCCGCCGCCGGAACTTGTCCTCGGACGAGTGAAACCCGCCGCGGGACGAGTGATCGTCCCCGGTTGAACGAAGAAGGGCCGTCCCGCGAGGGGCGGCCCTTTTTCATTGGGGGCTCGGCAAAGCTTCGCTTTCGCCCGGGCGTGGCAACGCTTCCCCCGGAGGCCAGCCTTGACCGGAACCCTCCGCGTCCCGACCTTGATCCCCAACACCCATTCCGGGACATGAGACGAGATGAGCGAGAATACCAAGGCTGTCAGCGACGACAGCTTCAAGACGGATGTGCTGGAGGCTTCCGGCCCCGTGCTGGTCGATTTCTGGGCCGAGTGGTGTGGCCCCTGCCGCACGGTCGGCCCGATCCTGGATGAGATCGGCCGCGATTATGCCGGTAAGCTGACCGTGGCGAAGGTCAATATCGACGAGAACCCGATGACGCCGAACGAGTATGCGGTGCGCGGCATCCCGACGATGATCCTGTTCAAGGATGGCAAGCCCGTGGACATGAAGGTTGGTGCCATGCCGCGCAGCCAGCTCCGGGCCTGGGTGGATCAGGCGATCGGGGCCTGATCCGCTTGCGCCCGGCGCGCCTTCTCGCGCTTCTGCTGGGATGGGGGCTGGCCGCCTGTGCCTCCCCCGTTTCCTCGCAGGAGGTGGTGCGGAGCGAGAGGGCGGCGTTCCGGGTGCGGGACTTCGCCACGGGGCTGGAGCGTCCCTGGGGGGCTGCCTTCCTGCCGGACGGGCGGCTGCTGGTGACGGAGCGGCCGGGGCGGCTGCGGATCATCGGGCGGGACGGGGCGGTTTCTGCCCCCCTGCCCGGCGTGCCCGGGGTAGTGGCGCAAGGGCAGGGCGGGCTGCTGGATGTCGCGCTGGCGCCGGATTTCGCGACCACGCGGCAGGTTTATTTCTGCTTCGCGGCTTCGGCCGGTGGCGGGGCGCTGACGCGGCTGGCGAGCGCCCGCTTTTCCCCCGACATGACGCGGTTGGAGGACGTGGCGCCGCTGCTGGACGCGACGCCGGCGCAGTCATCCGGGCGGAATCATTTCGGGTGCCGGATCGTCTTCGGGGGGGACGGAAAGCTCTATCTCTCCACCGGGGACCGCTATAGCGACAAGATGCGGGCGCAGCGCCTGGACGATCTGGCCGGCAAGGTCCTGCGGCTGGAGCGGGACGGGCGCCCGGCGGAAGGGAATCCCTTCATTGGGCGCGCGGGGGCGCGGCCGGAGATCTTCACCTATGGCCACCGGAACCCGCAGGGCCTGGCGGTGAACCCGGCCACGGGATCCCTGATCGAGATCGAGTTCGGCGCCCGGGGCGGCGACGAGGTGAACCGGCTGCAGGCCGGCGCGAATTACGGCTGGCCGATCGTTTCCTACGGCACGGATTACGATGGCAGCCCGATCGGCACGGGGCGGGCCAGCGCGCCGGGGCTCGAGGAGCCGCTTCGGCACTGGACGCCGGCGGTGAGTCCCTCGGGCGGGAATTTCTATGCTGGCGATGCCTTTCCGGACTGGCGGGGCAACCTGTTCCTGGCGGCGCTGCGGCCCCCGGGGCTGGTGCGGCTGACCATGGACGGCGACCGCGTGGTGGGGGAGGAGCGGCTGCTCTGGAACCGGACCCGCTTCCGCCAGGTGCTGCCGGGGCCGGACGGGCTGCTCTATATCCTGACGGATGAGGCGCAGGGGCGCGTGCTGCGGCTGGAGCCGGCCAGTTGAGCGATCTTCTGGCGCTGTCTGCGCCGCTTCCGGGTGGGGGGA
Organism: Roseomonas sp.; assembly: GCA_036563555.1. Lineage (GTDB taxonomy): Bacteria > Pseudomonadota > Alphaproteobacteria > Acetobacterales > Acetobacteraceae > Roseomonas. The sequence goes on from DATCMG010000734.1 coordinate 9,961, forward strand.
CGCAGCCCCTGGCCGATTATCGCGGCAAGGTGCTGCTGGTCGTGAATACCGCCAGCCAATGCGGCTTCACCCCCCAATATGCGGGGCTGGAGGCGTTGCAGCGGCGCTATGGCCCGCGGGGCTTTCAGGTGCTGGCCTTTCCCTGTAACCAGTTCGGGCGGCAGGAGCCCGGGGATGCGGCGGAGATCGCGAATTTCTGCGCCACGAAATACGACGTCACCTTTCCCGTCTTTGCCAGGATCGAGGTGAATGGTGCGGGGGCGGACCCGGTGTTCCGCCTTCTGAAGAAGGCCGCGCCGGGCGTGATGGGGACGGAGGCGGTGAAGTGGAACTTCACCAAGTTCCTTCTGGATCGCGGGGGCAGGGTGGTGGCGCGCTATGCGCCCGCCACCACGCCGGAGAAGCTTGCCGGGGATATCGAGCGGCTTCTCTGACCTTTCTTCAGGCGAAGAGGATGCCGTAGAGGTTCGGGTTCTCGCTGCGGATGCTCTCGGCCGTGACGGCGCGGAGTTCGGCCGATTCGGCGAAGTCCAGGACGACGGAGGCGCGGGAGGCGCCGCCGTCGAGATGGCTGACCCAGCCTGTCCGCCCTTCGGCCTCGGCCGCGCGACCGAGGGCGTTCATGTAGAGACGCTCCACGAAGCCGGCATTGTCCGTGGAACCGTAGAGGGCGCGGTATTCGTCCGAGCCGGTGAAGCCCAGGGCGAGATCCAGAAGGCTGGCGCCGGATTCGCGATAGCCCCGCCAACCCACCAGCCCGCCGAGATCCGGGGCGCGGTCGAGCGCGACGGCGTAGAGGCGGGCGACGAAGGCGGCATCCTCGTTCAGGTCCCAGAGGCCGGCCTGGAGCGTGGGGGCGGTGACCTGGCGGGCATCGGAGGATTCGGACAGGGAGCTGACGAATTCGGCGCGGCTGACGCCGGACTGCAGGTTGCCGATCCACAGCGCGCGGTTCGCGGCATCGGCCGTGTGGCCGAAAAGATTGGTGTAGATGAGGTCAACGAAGGCGTCGTTGGCGAGATTCGCGCCGAAGCGGCTGGTGAACTCCGTGCTGTCCAGGATGTTGGCCGCGATGCCCATGAGGGATTCGCCCCTCTGCAGGGCGTCCGTCCAGCCGTTCAGGCCCAACTGGTCCAGTCCGCGATCCAGCGCGGCCTCGTAGAGGCGGAGGACGCGGGCGGAGGCATCCTCCGCGTCGAAGACCATGCGGCCATCGGCGTAGAGGCCGGTTTCCACCCGCTTCCACTGGTCGGTGCCGGTGGCGTGGATGCGCTGGGCCGCGCCGCCTTCCGCCGCGGAGAAGATTTCGCCGCGCCGGCCGAGGTCGCGCAGGTCGGCCACGTCGTGGTCCTTGCTGCCGTCGATGTTCGAGCCGCCGTCGAGGATGTTGCTGCCCGCGCCGCCATACAGGGTGTCGTTGCCCGCATTGCCGGCCAGCCAGTCATCGCCGCCGAGGCCGACCAGGATGTCATTGCCATCCATGCCGGTGAGGAAGTTGTCGGCCGCATTGCCGGTGATGCGGTCGTTTCCCCTGCCGCCGATGGCGTCCTCGATCACCGCGCCGAAGGCGATGGCGATGTTGGAGGTCATCCCCCCGGCATTGCTGAAGGCGCCCTCGCGGAGGTCGATCGACTGGTCCATGGCGTATTCGGAGAGGTCCAGCGCATCGCGGCCGCCCGCATCCCAGATGGCGATGATAGGGGCGGTGTTCACGCTGAAGTCGAAGACGCTGCGCCCTGCGGTGCTGTTGAATCCGTAGACCGTGGCGTCAGCCCGCGTCGTCATGTCCGCGCCGTATTTCGCCTGGATGGCGGCGATGTCGTGGAGCAGCGGCGTGGGGGAGAACCGCATCGTGCCGTCGGGCGCGCGGTGGTTGATGCCGGAGCCGTCATCCGTGGCATCGAAATAGGACATCACCGTGTATTTGAGGGTGTCCTGGGCGAAGACCGCATCCTGCGCGTAGGTGATGGGGCGGTTCTCGCCGGCGTCGTAGAGGCCGGGATGCGAGAGGCCGAGCGCGTGCCCGATCTCATGCACGATGGTCTGCATGCCAAAGGCCCCGAGCTGGATGCCCGAAGCGCCGTTCGTGTCCCAGATGGCGGAAAGCCAGACCTGGGAGGGGGCCATGAGATAGGTGCCGGGCCCCGTGGGTTCCGGGTTGGACTGGACGGACGCATAGGTGCCGTCGCCCTCCGTGACGCGGGAGCGCCCCACCACGATCTGGGCCGAAGCATCCGCGATCTCGGTCAGGGAGGGGGCGATCAGGTCGTCCCAGAGCGCGAAGGCCAGGCGCGATTGCTGGAGCAGCATCGGGCTCGGCGGGAGCCAGCCTTTCGCCTCATTCCCGGAGGAGGCGAAGGCGGTGATGGGAATGGAATAGGTGATCGTGTTCCCGATGACGGGCTGGGAGAAGTAGAGAGCCGGGATCTCCGGGGTCCATTGCGTCAGGAGTTGCCCGATCACCTGATCCAGCGTGAAAACCGGCTTGCTGGACGGGGCGGATGGTGAAACGGCCGCCGCATCCGCGGCCGGCCGGTTCGATTCCTGAAAGATGCTCACCCCTGATTCCCCACGTAATCCGGCTGGGGAGACTGATGTGAACAGGCCTGAAACACAACCCAGGCGTGTGTTTTATCGCAATGAAGCCCGGGGGCCGGGATGCGTCAGCCGGCCTTTCCACCTGGCCGGGGGACGGTGATCACGAAGAGCCGGTGGTTGGCGATGTCGATGTTGCGGCGCGCCTTCTCGTTCCACACGCGGTCGGCGGAGCGGGCGTCGTGATAGGGGCCGTAGGTCTCCTCGGTGCCGGGTTCGAGGGTGGTGAAGGAGGCGTCGGTGAAGACGCCGCCCCAGATGAAATGGAGCTGGGGAGCGCTGGTGGGATCGGACATGGGCTTCGACTCAGCGGATGATGCGTTGCGGCACATACTCCCGCATGGGTGGTTTCCCAAGCGCCGGCGGCATGAAAATCGGGCGGGGCTGGGTCGGGAAGGCTGGGTATTTCAGGAATCTTGGCGGTGATTGTTCGGTTTTTGTTCTTGCGGGCCGGTGCCCCGGGCCCATATTCGTCGGCCAGCCGGAAGGGGCGATCATGGAGCTGCGCGAGAAGCTCGAAATCCTGGCCGATGCGGCGAAATACGATGCCTCCTGCGCGTCTTCCGGCACGGAGAAGCGTGACAGCCGGGATGGCGGGCTGGGCAGCACCGAGGGCATGGGAATCTGCCA
>DATCMG010000744.1:0-3857 GCA_036563555.1 Roseomonas sp.
GAGGCCCTGGGCGGGCCGCTGATCGGCTTCCCCGAGGCTCCCTTCGGCCAGCGCGTGGCCATGGAGGAGCAGGATCAGGCGACGCGCGCCCGTTCTGCCGCCCTCTCGCTTCGCCTGGCCGCCACGCTCTGCGACGCGTTGCTGGTGCCCCAGGGCTTCGAATATGGCGCCAGCCGCCCTTCCGACCCGGCGCAGGACCGCCCGGGCGACTGGGCCTGGATCCATGAGAACGCGCCCTACGACCTCTCGGCCGAGATCCGGGAGGCCAATGCCATGCTGGCCCAGTTGGCGCCGCTGGTGGGGGCGGGAATGCGCCCGCTGAGCGGGCCCGGCGCGCCGGTGCTGGCGGTGATGCGCGCGGCCGAGGACCCGCGCGTGGCGCAATCCGCCACGCTGGTGATCGCCAACCCGGATCGCCGCGCTTCCGCCACCCTGGCGCCCGAGGCCGTGCTGCCCGCAATCGGCGGCGGGCCGGCGCCCTTCCTGGGTGCCGATGGCAGCGAGACGCTGACCCCCGGGGTGCCGGTCCTCCTCTCCCCCGGTGAGGTGCGCGTGCTGCAGGCCGGCCGCGTCAATCCGGTGATCCGCCCCGCCGCCGCGCGCCTGCCGCCCGAGCAGGGGCTGCTGCTTCCGCGCATCGGCATCGAGGCGGTCACGCCGCTCGTCAATGGCGGCCGCTTCCCCGCCAAGCGCATCATGGGCGAGGTGGTGACGGTGGAGGCCGATATCGTGGCCGACACCCACGCCACCTTCGGCGTCGCGCTGCTCTGGCGCACCGCCGACGAGAAGGGCTGGCGCGAGATCCGCATGACCCCGCTCGGCAATGACCGCTGGACCGCGAGCTTTCCGCTGGAGCGGATGGGCCGCTACGTCTTCGCGGTGGAGGCCTGGCTGGACGTCTTCGCGGGCTATCGCGACGAGCTGTCGAAGAAGCACGCGGCCGGCGTGCCGGTGACGCTGGAGCTGGAGGAGGGGCGGCAGCATGTGGCGAAGGCCGCTGCCCGGCCCGGCCCGGCCCGGCGCGGCCTGCTGGCCCTGGCCAAGACCCTGGAGACCGCGGCCGAGGCCGAGCGCCTGACGGCGCTGCTCTCGCCCGAGACGGCGCGGCTCATGGCCATGGCCGACAACCGCCCGCATCGCGTCCGGCAGAACCCGGCAGGCGGGATCGAGGCGGAGCGCATCGCCGCCCGCTTCGCGAGTTGGTACGAGATCTTCCCCCGCAGCCAATCGGGCGACGAGAACCGCCATGGCACGCTGCAGGACGTGATCGCCCAGTTGCCGCGCGTGAAGGCGATGGGCTTCGACGTGCTGTATTTCCCCCCGGTCCACCCGATCGGGCGGAAGAACCGCAAGGGCCGCAACAACACCCTGACACCCGGGCCGGAGGATGTGGGCAGCCCCTATGCCATCGGCTCGGATGAGGGCGGGCATGAGGCGCTGCACCCGGCGCTCGGCACCATGGAGGATTTCCACCGGCTGCGGGATGCCGCGCATGCCCATGGGCTGGAACTGGCGTTGGACTTCGCCATCCAGTGCTCGCCCGACCATCCCTGGCTGCGCGAACACCCGGAATGGTTCGACTGGCGCCCCGACGGCACGATCAAATACGCCGAGAACCCGCCGAAGAAGTACGAGGACATCGTCAATGTCGATTTCTACACGGAGGGTGCGAAGCCCTCCCTGTGGGTCGCGCTGTACCAGTCCGTGAAGTTCTGGGTGGAGCAGGGGGTGAAGACCTTCCGGGTGGACAACCCCCACACCAAGCCGCTGCCCTTCTGGGAATGGATGATCGGCGAGATCCGCGCCGAGAACCCGGAGGTGCTGTTCCTCTCGGAGGCCTTCACCCGGCCGAAGGTGATGTACCGCCTGGCCAAGGCCGGCTTCAGCCAGTCCTACACCTACTTCACCTGGCGCGAGACGAAGGCGGAGATGGCGGAATATCTGACGGAGCTTTCCACCACCGCGCCGCGCGAGTTCTTCCGCCCGCATTTCTTCGTCAACACGCCCGACATCAACCCGCGCCACCTGCAGACCGGCGGGCGGCCGATGCACCTCACCCGCGCGGCACTTGCGGCGACGCTGTCCGGCCTTTGGGGCGTCTACCAGGGTTTCGAGCTGTGCGAGGCGACGCCACTTCCGGGCAAGGAGGAGTATCTGGACAGCGAGAAATACCAGATCCGCGCCTGGCCGGCCCGGCGCGAGGGCGACATCGTGGACGAGGTGACGCGGCTGAACATGATCCGCCGCGCCAATCCCGCGTTGCAGACCCATCTCGGCGTTACATTCCTGCCCGCCTGGAACGACAACATCCTGTATTACGAAAAGGCGACGGAGGACCGGTCCAACGTGGTGCTGGTTGCGGTCAGCATGGACCCCTCCCAGCTGCAGGAAGCGGCATTCGAGCAGCCGCTCTGGCACTGGGGCCTGCCTGACCATGCCGGCCTGGAAGTGGAGGACCTGATGCGTGGCCACCGCTTCGCCTGGCACGGCAAGGAGCAGCGCATGCGCCTCGACCCCGCCGACCTGCCCTTCGCCATCTGGCACGTGCGCCCCTTCGGCGCCTGAGACAGCACGAGACCGAACCATGCCCGATGACGCGACCCTGCCGGCCAACGGCGCCCTGCCGAACCACGAGGCCGATCCGCGCGACCCGCAATGGTATCGGGACGCGGTCATCTACCAGTTGCACGTCAAGTCCTTCTTCGATGCCAATGACGATGGGGTGGGCGACTTCCCCGGGCTGATGGCGAAGCTGGACTATGTGGCCGAGCTCGGCGTCGACACGCTCTGGCTGCTGCCCTTCTATCCCAGCCCGCGGCGCGATGACGGCTACGACATCTCCGAATACACCGGCGTGCATCCGGATTACGGCACGGTGGAGGATGCGAAGCGCTTCATCGAGGAGGCGCATCGCCGGGGCCTGCGCGTGATCACCGAGCTGGTGATTAACCACACCAGCGACCAGCATCCCTGGTTCCAGGCCGCGCGCAACGCCCCGCCGGGATCGCCGGAGCGCAACTTCTATGTCTGGTCCGACACGGACCAGATCTACCAGGGCACGCGCATCATCTTCCTCGATACCGAGAAGTCGAACTGGACCTGGGATCCGGTGGCCGGCCAGTATTTCTGGCACCGTTTCTATTCCCACCAGCCGGACCTGAACTTCGACAACCCGGCGGTGATGGAGAAGGTGCTGGACGTCATGCGCTTCTGGCTCGACGCCGGGGTGGATGGGCTGCGCCTGGATGCCGTGCCCTATCTGATCGAGCGCGACGGCACGAACAACGAGAACCTGTCCGAGACGCATGACATCCTGAAGCAAATCCGCGGCGAGCTCGAGAAAGGCTATGCCGGGGTCGGCAAGATGCTGCTGGCCGAGGCCAATATGTGGCCCGAGGACACGCAGCAATATTTCGGGGAAGGCGACGAATGCCACATGGCGTTCCACTTCCCCCTGATGCCGCGCATGTACATGGCGATCGCGCAGGAAGACCGCTTCCCCATCACCGACATCCTGCGCCAGACGCCCGACATCCCCGATGGATGCCAGTGGGCGATCTTCCTGCGCAACCATGATGAACTCACGCTGGAGATGGTGACCGACAAGGAGCGGGACTATCTCTGGAATACCTACGCCGCCGACCGCCGTGCCCGCATCAATCTCGGCATCCGCCGCCGTCTCGCGCCCCTGCTGGAACGCGACCGCCGCCGCATCGAGCTGATGAACGGGCTGCTGATGTCCATGCCCGGCACGCCAGTGATCTATTACGGCGACGAGATCGGGATGGGCGACAACATCTATCTCGGCGACCGCGACGGGGTGCGCACGCCGATGCAATGGTCGCCCGACCGCAACG
>DATCMG010000745.1:0-2348 GCA_036563555.1 Roseomonas sp.
CAGGCCCTGGCCGCCGCCAACACCAGGGGCAACCAGGTGCTGCGGAACTTCGAGCGCACCAACCGATAAACCCATGGCGCCGGGCGGGGGGCATTCCCCGCCCGGCATCAGGCCCCGAAGCGCAACTCCCGCGCGGCACGCTCCAGCGTCCTGGCACTTCCAACTTCGTAAAGCGACGCAAGCCACCGGCGCAACGGCTCGACAAAACGCCCCTCGCGCCCAAGCCCCCCGAACAGGGATTCGATCGACAGCAGCGGCATCGGGTCCGGCCCTCCCTCCACGGCCTTCTGCTGGAGAAGCGACGCCAGCGGATGGCGGATTTCAATCGGCGTGCCGCTCTCATCCACTCCCCGGATGCGCCGCATCCAGGCCGCAAGCGCCAGGGCAAGGAGTTCGACCCCTCCCCCGATCGCCAGGCTCGCCTCGATCGGCATCACCAGAAGATTGATCGGCGCATCCGTGTTGATGCGCTCGACCGTGTCCTCGATGGCGGGGTTGGCGAAGCGCGCGATCAGCGTCTGCTTGTACTCGGCGAGATCGACGCCCGGCACGGGCGCCAGGGTCGGTCCCGTCTCCCGGCCCATCAGCGCCGCCATATAGGCCCGCAGCCGCGCATCCTCCATCGCCTGGTGGACGAAGCGGTACCCCATCAACCGCCCGAGGGCCGCGACCGCGAGATGGCTGCCGTTCAGCAGCCGCAGCTTCATCATCTCGTAGGGCGCGACATCCGGCACGACCTGGGCACCGACCCTCTCCCATTCCGGGCGCCCGGCGGCAAAGGAATCCTCGATCACCCATTGGGTGAAGCTCTCCGAGAAGACCGGCCAGCGGTCGCGGATTCCATAATGGCGCTCAAGGTACTCGATGTGCTCAGGCCGGGTGGCCGGCGTGATCCGATCCACCATCGTGTTCGGGAAGGCACCATGGGCCGCGATCCAGTTGGCCAGCCCATCATCCCGCAGCCGCGCCAGCGCCAGGACCGCGTGGCGCAGGACATCGCCATTATTCTGGATGTTGTCGCAGGTCATCGCGGTGAAGGCACCCCGCCCCGCCGCCCTGCGCCGCCGATACGCCTCCACGATCACGCCCACCGCGCTGCGCGGCTGCCCTGGCTTCGCGAGATCGGCGCGGATCATCGGATGATCCGGATCGAGCTGCCGCGTCGCCGGATTCAGACAATAGCCATTCTCGCTGACCGTCAGGCTGACGATGCGGATCGCCGGATCATCGACCCGCGCGAGCAACGCATCGGTCGATTCCCCCGCAAAGACCACCTCCGCCAGCGAGCCGATCACCGAGACGGCCTCGCTCACGCCATCGCGCTCGACCAGGGTATAAAGCCCGTCCTGGGGCGAAAGGCTCTCCCGCACGCGCAGATCGCCGGGCAGGAGCCCCGCCCCGACAATGCCCCAGCCCAGCGCCCGGGGATCCCGCTCCATCAGCTCATGGGTGTAGCGGGCCATATGGGCGCGGTGGAACGCCCCGAGCCCGAGATGCACCACCCCGGCCCTCACCTGGGCGGGATCGTAGCGCGGCAGGCGAACAGGTGGCGTGAGGCGGCTGAGATTTCCCCTGTTCAGATCAACGGCATCCATGGCGTTCTGCCCCATCACCACCCCGGAGTCAGGAAGCAGAAGCCGCCAGCGCCTCCTCCGCCGTCAGCCTTCCGTCATACAGGGCCCGGCCGATGATCACGCCCGCTATGCTGCCCGTGGCGCGCAGCGCGTCCAGATCCGCGCGCCCTGCCACGCCGCCGCTGGCGATGACGGGGGTGGAAAGCCGTTCGGCCAGGGCGGCCGTCGCGGCCACATTCACCCCGCCCAGCATCCCGTCCCGGTCGATATCCGTGTGGATGATGGCCGCAGCCCCCGCATCCTCCAGCATCAACCCGAGATCGAGCGCGGTCAGACTGCCCGTCTCGGCCCAGCCCTCGGTCGCGACGAAGCCGTCGCGCGCATCGATCCCGATGGCCACCCGCCCCGGATGGGCCCGGCAGGCCGCCCGGGCGAAGTCCGGGTCCTTGGCGGCGGCCGACCCCAGGATCACCCGCGCGATCCCGGCCCCGAGCCAGGCCTCCACCGTCGCCATGTCACGGATGCCGCCGCCAAGCTGCACGGGCCGGGTGGTGGCGCCCAGGATGGCGCGCACCGCCTCCGCATTGGCGGGGCGGCCAGCGAAGGCGCCATCCAGGTCCACCACATGCAGCCAGGGGAAGCCGGCCTCATCGAAGGCGCGCGCCTGGGTGGCGGGATCGCCATAGATGGTCGCCTGCGCCATGTCGCCGCGCTTCAGGCGCACGACCTGCCCGCCCTTCAGGTCAATGGCGGGATAGGGAATGAAGTCCATCA
>DATCMG010000749.1:0-1875 GCA_036563555.1 Roseomonas sp.
AAGGCCCGCTTGAGGCGGAGACTAGGAGGCAGGCCCCTCCGGCTCCCTGATTTCCATCCGGTAGCCGACCCGGATCCCATTCGCCGGGGCGCGGTCGATCTGCGGCCGCAACCCGTGGCGAGCGCCGACGGCCTGGGCAGCCGCGGCGATGTCGTCCTTCTCCCCCTCGCTGCAGGTGATCGTCGCCGTACCGCGCGCCGCGACGGCCTGCCCCAACTGCCCATCCCATTTCGTGGCCACTGCCCATCTCCTTCCGCGCGGCTCGTGCGCCGGATCATGAACGCGGCGGCGGGCCAGAAGGCGAAGCTCCGGAATGGCGATGGAGGCGGTTCCCCGGGCAAGCCAACAGCCGAGATCACCACGGGCCAGAAGACGGGCGCCCTACCCCGCCAGGTGCCGCCGCCGCAGCATCCGCGGCAGCACCCCGTCCACCGGCCCCGCCACCACCGACGCCACCCAGGCTGCCCCGGCCGAGAGCACCACCGCTGGCCCCGTCGGCACATCGAGGTGGTAGGAGACGAGGATCCCCGCCACCGAGGCGAGGATCGCGATGCCCGAGGCCGCATAGGCCATCCCGCCCACCCCGCGCGCCCAGTGCCGCGAGGCGACGGCGGGCAGCATCATCAGCCCCACCGCCATCATCGTGCCCATGGCCTGGAAGGCCGCCAGCACGTTCAGCACCACCAGCGCCATGAAAAGCAGGTGCCAGGCCCCGCCTCGCGCGCCCTCGGCCGCCGCGAAGGAGGGATCGAAGCATTCCAGCACCAGCGGCCGCCAGGCAAAGGACAAGGCGATCAGGGTGAGGGTCGCGACTCCCGCCATCATAAGCAGCGCCGGATCATCCACCCCCAGCACGCTGCCGAAGAGCAGGTGCGTCAGCTCCAGCGAACCCGCCGAGGCCGAGACCATCGTCACGCCCAGCGCCAGGGCGACAAGATAGAGGGCGGCCAGCGCCGAATCCTCCCTTCCCCCGGTGGCGCGGGACAGCGCCCCCGCCCCGAGCGTCACCACCAGCCCGGCCACAAGCCCGCCCAGCGACATGGCCGTGACCGACAGCCCGGCCAGGATGAAGCCGGCCGCCACCCCCGGCAGGATGCCATGGGCCAGTACATCCGCCGTCAGGCTCATCCGCCGCAGCATCAGGAAGACGCCCAGCGGCGGCGCCGCGACCGAAAGGGCGAGGCAACCGACAACGGCACGCCGGAGAAAGCCGAACTCGGCGAAGGGCGCGATCAGCAGATCGTACAGCAAGGGATCAGGCCGCGCGGCCGCAGGCCTCGGCGCCGGCGTCCCAGCCCTCGGCCATCATCCGTGCCCGAAGGCGGTTGGAAGCGGCCAGCACCCCCTCCGTCTTGCCCCAGGCGACGGGATCGCGCGCGAGGAGGAGGGTTTCCGGGAACTCGCGCCGCACCAGTTCGAGGTCATGAAGGACGGCCACCACCGTGCGGCCCTGTCCGTGCCAGTCTCGGACGAGGCGCAGCAGATCGGCGGCAGTGCGCGCGTCCACCGCGTTGAATGGCTCGTCCAGCAGGATCACCGGCGCGTCCTGCACCAGCAGCCGCGCGAAAAGCAGCCGCTGGAACTGCCCGGCCGAGAGGCTACCGACGGAGCGCCGCGCGAAGCCGGCCAGGCCCACCGCCTCCAGCGCCACCTCGGCCTGGTCCCGGCCAGCCGGCCTGATAGCGCCGAAGGCGCCGCAGCGCCGCCAATGGCCGAGCATCGCGACATCGAGGCAGGCGATCGGGAAGCTCCGGTCCAGCGCCGACATTTGCGGCAGCAGGGCGATGCGCTCGGCGGGGCGCTCGATACGCCCCTCATCCACCGGGTGCAGCCCGGCGATGGCGCGCAGCAGCGTCGTCTTGCCCGCCCCGTTCG
>DATCMG010000755.1:0-6353 GCA_036563555.1 Roseomonas sp.
GGCCGCACGGAAATGCCGGGAGGCGGGGTCAGCCGGCTCCGCGCCCGGGAATGGTTGGGTTGCGACGACGCGGGCGAGACCATCGCCCGCGTCGTTCGCGTTCATGGGCCCCTTTTCGCGAATTGGCGTCTGCTCCACGCCGTGGCGCTGGATGACGAGGCGCGCGTGGTCGAGCTACGGCCCTCGCTGGATGGGGATCGCTGGCTGGTCGTGGTGAAGGACCGCGTGGTCGGCCGGGCGCCCCTGGCCCTGGCGGCGGTCCGGACGGCCGAGGAGGCGCTGGCCTCGAACTAATGCCTACGGCGGCTCATCGCCGGAGGTGGTGCAGCCCTGTGGCGTCCAGCACGATCACCCCATCCGCCACCCGGGTGGCGAAATAGCGCAGCCTTGCGGAGCCCCTGTCCTTCCGGGCGCGGGAGGGCTTCACCTCCACCACCTCCATGGTAACCACCACCTCCTCGTCCGGCCGCAGCGCGGCGGGCCAGCGCACATCCATGGCCGATCCCGCAAGGCTGATATCGCGCAGCAGGGGGCTGGCCATCAGCATGCCAAAGCAGGCCGAAAGCGTGTGCAGCCCGGCGGCCACCACCGTGCCGAAGATGGAATCCTGCGCCGCCTCCTCGTCCAGGTGGAAAGGCTGGGGATCGTAGCGGCCAGCAAAGGCGCGGATCTCCTCCAGGGAGAGCGACAACCGGCCTAGCTCATAGCGATCGCCGGGATGCAACTCGTCGAGGGACTGGAGACGGGGGAGCGTCATACCCCTCCATAGCCTCCGCTGCCTCCCCCTTGAAGCCGTGGCAGGGCAGGGCGACATGCGCTCCATGATCCAGGATCCGCACCGGCCCCCGGTTCTCGACATGACGCCCGAGGGCGAGTTCCGAGACAAGTCCCAGCCGCTTCGCGGCGGCTCCTGGCTGGACCGCGCCCTGCTTCGGCTTGGCGGCGTGGCGGTGCTCGCCACGGCCGTGGCGGGCGGGCTTGTGCTCGCGGCCTCGGCGGCGGTGCTGCTCGGCCTGCTCATTCCCGTGGTGATCCTGGCCGGGCTGGTCGGCTTCGTCTCGCTCTGGTGGCGCATGCGGCGCGCCGGCCGTGCCGGAATGCCACGCTTCGTCGTGATGCGCCGCTGAGACCTTGCCTTGGGCGGCGCGGGGTTCACGCCGGATTCTGAGCGGCTCTATGAGGTGGGCCGGGATGGGCGGCCTTATACGCTCGATCCGGCTCCCCCAGGCGCCGAAGAGGCCCTGGAGATCCGTGCCCGCCATTGGTGGGTCGGGGCTGTGCTGGTGAATGCCATCACGATGGGCCTGGCGGCCGGGGCCGCCATGCTGGCGCCGCGCATGCTGGCTGCCTGGCTCGGCGTCCTACCGCTCCTGACTGCGCCGCTCCTGCTCGTGGCGCCGCTCATACGGCGCCGGGGGATCAGAACTCCCCGGCGCGTCCACCGGCAGCGCCCGGACCGCTTTCCGCCGCCCGAGCTGCCCTGATCAGGGGCGCCTCAGCCCGGATTTTCTATGCCGTAATTGGTCGGCCGATGCGGGTCCGAGGCCTGACCCGCACTGCGATGCTCCCGTTCACCCTTGCCGCCTTGGGCCTTGGCGCGGCTGCCATGCGGACCGTCCTGCTCCTGGCCGAGCTGCGTCTTGGCATCCGGATCCAGGGAGAGGCGCTGCTGCATTTCGGCCTCCGAGACGCAAGCCTGCTTTGCCTGTTCCGCAGGCATGGAAAGCCGTACGACCCCGCCATCCAGCCCGGCGACGGTGGTCAGCGGTATATAGCGGTGGACCCCGCCTGAGGCCGGATCGCTCTTCGCCAGCTTGATGAACTCACCCTCGACATGGTCCACCATGCCGAAGGGTTCCCCATCGCTGCCGATGACGGGCATGTGGTCCTGGATCTCGCCGGCGGCGAGCTTGGCCGCATTAACCATGCGTGATTCCTCCGTTTCCGAGCGAGCGGGACGTCAGTCGCCCCGGCCACCCCCCGACCCCTGATTGGCCTGGGATGTCTGGCCGCGCTTGCGGTTATCGGGCGAGGGATCCTCACCCCGCAGCCGTGCATTGCCGACGATATCCACCGGATCGCCACCCGGCTTGCTGTTGCCGCCACCCTTGCTGTTGCCGGCATCGGGCATCTTGCCCGCGTGTTCCTGGAACGCGCTCTTCTCCTTGTCCGCCATCGCCAACCTCCTGCGCCCGGCCGTTTGCCACGCCGTCTGAACGCATGGGCGCCTCAGGGTGTTGCGGCGGACCGAGACGCTTCCAGGATCTGGAGTGCAGAAGTCACGGCCGGCTGCCTGCGCCCGGACGGGACCGCCGCGAAGCATTGCTGCTTGCCGATATCCATGCCGCATGGAAGCCTCCCGTGATCGGCCGTAGAGCCGCAGGAGGAAGACGCCATGCATCGTCGCACCCTTGGACAAGGGGCGCTTGCCGCTGCCCTTGCCCAGGCTATCGCTCCCAATCTCCTCGCGCAGGGCACCCCGGCTGGTGAGGGATGGGTGACGAGCTGGGCTGCGTCGGTTCAGGGACCTTATCCCGTCGGTAACCCCTCCGCCCAGCCGAACCAGTCCTTCATCTTCCCCAATCCGGCGGAAGGGGCGCGCGACCAGACCCTTCGCCTCGTCCTGCGGCCGTCGCTCTGGGGCCGGCAGGCGCGGCTGCGCTTCTCCAATGCCTTCGGCACCCGCCCCTTGGCATTGGACGGCGTCCATGTGGGGCTCCAGCACGGTGGGGGAGCGCTGGTGCCGCAGACAAACCGCCCCGTGCGCTTTGGTGGGGCCGAAGCGGTCACCATTCCGCCGGGTGGGCAGGCTTGGTCCGACCCAGTCGACCTCCCCTTCGCTGCGGAGCCGGACTCGCCTCTGCTCATGGGGCGGAAGCTTGCCGTCTCCGTCCATGTCGTCGGGCCGAGCGGGCCGATGACCTGGCACGCGAAGGCCTTGCAGACCTCCTATGCCACCCCGCCCGGCGCTGGTTCCAAGGGAGCCCAGGAAGGGGAGGAAGCCTTTCCCTTCTCAACGGCATCCTGGTTCTTCCTCGACGCCGTGGACATGACGGCGCCCGCCGGCACGCCCGTGATCGTCGCCCTCGGGGACTCCATCACCGATGGCACCGCTTCAACCATGAATGGCGATGACCGTTGGCCCGACGTGCTGGCACGGCGGCTGAACACGACGCTTGGCAATCGTGTTTCAGTGGTGAATGCCGGGATTGGCGGCAACCAGGTGGTCGGCCCGGCGCAGTATGGCCCCGACCGGCCCTTCCCCGGCGGCCCCTCCGCGCTCACGCGGCTGGAGCGGGACGTCATCTCCCTCTCCGGTGTCACCACGGTCATCTGGCTGGAAGGCACGAATGACTTCAGCCGCAACGGGAACGCCTCGCTGGATCAGGTGCGGGACGGCATGAAGGAGGGTGTGCGGAAGCTGCGGGAAGGTATTCCCGGCGTGCGGGTGATCGGGGCCACTGTCACCTCGGCCCTCGGTAGCAGCAGCGCCGCCCATGGCCATGCGGAGCAGGATGAGAACCGGAAGGGGCTGAACGCTTTCATGCGCGGGGGCGGGCTTTTCGACGCCGTGGTCGAGTTCGACCGCGCCACGCTGGACCCCGCCACCGGCGGGCTGCGGCCGGAGATGATCCCGGAATCCACCACCGGCGGCCCGGGCGACAAGCTGCATCCAAACCGCGCGGGCTATCTGGCGATGGGATCCTCGATCGACCCCGCCTCCGTCCTGCCTGCGCGGCACCAGTGAGGGTTGCCGAAGGGCGGATGCGCCCTTCGGCAAGTTGTTTCAGGCGGCCTTCACGGCCCCGACATTCGCGCGCTTGTCGAAGCGCGCGACGCGGGAGAGGAGGTAATCCACCTCCGCCCGCGCCGTGGCGGTCAGGCCGGCACCGGGGCGGCGCTGCGCGTCGCTGGCCAGCACGCCACGGCGCTTCAGCACGTATTTCCGCACGGCCAGCCCGACGCCCTGCTGCTGCTCGTAGCGGACCAGCGGCAAATGGGCGTCGAACAGGTCATGGGCCGCATCGCGCTGCCCCGCTGCCTGCATCCGGACGACATCGGTCAGCATGTCGGGGAAGGCGTAGCCGGTCATGGCGCCATCCGCCCCGCGCTCGCACTCGAAGTCGAGGAAGAGGCCGCCATTCCCGCAAAGGACCGAGATGTGCTTCATCGATCCGTCCTTCTCGAAGCCGCGCAGGGTCGAGATCTTCTCGAGGCCGGGCCAGTCCTCATGCTTCAACATGACGCAGGACGGGCTGGCCTGGACGATCCGGCGGATCACGGCCGGGGTCATGACCACGCTGAAGGTCAGCGGATAGTCCTGGATGACGAAGGGCACGTCCGGCCCGATCGCCTCCACCGCCTGGGCGTAATAGGAGACGATCTGGTCATCGGTCCGCAACGTGTTGGGGGGCGCGATCATCACGCCGGCCGCGCCCGCATCCATCACCGCCGAGGTCAGCGACTTCATCGCCGCGAAGCCCGGCGCCGAGACGCCCACGATAATCGGAATGCCGGCCCGCTTGATCATGCGGGAGGCGATGGCGATCCCCTCCTCCTGATCGAGCTTGGGCGCCTCGCCCATCTGGCCGAGCACGGTGATGCCGGTCGCGCCGCTCTCGACGAAGAAGTCGGTCAGGCGGTCGTTGGAGGCCTCGTCCACGCGGCCATCGTCATGGAAGGCGGTGGGGGCGATGACATAGACGCCCTTGGCCCGGGTCAGATCGGTCATGGTTCTCATCCCTTCTTCCAGGCCTCGTAGCGGGCCTTGTTCTCGGCATTCGGCGGATACAGGCCGGGGAGGGCGGCGCCCTTCTCCACCTCGGACATGATCCAGTTCTCCTGGCGCTCCTGCTCCACCGAGGCCTCGACGACGGCCTCCAGCATGGCCTGCGGGATCAGCACGGCGCCGTCCTGGTCCACCACCACCACATCGCCGGGGAAAACGGCGACGCCGCCGCAGCCGATCGGCTGCTCCCAGGCCACGAAGGTCAGGCCGGCGACGGAGGGCGGGGCCGCGGCGCCGTTGCACCAGACCGGCAGGTTGGTGGAGAGCACGCCCGCCAGGTCGCGCACCACGCCATCGGTGATCAGGGCGGCCACGCCCTTCTTCGCCATGCGGGCGCAGAGGATGTCCCCGAAAATGCCGGCATCCTGCACGCCCATGGAATCGACCACCGCGATGCAGCCCTCGGGCATCGCCTCGATGGCGGCACGGGTGGAGATGGGGGAGGACCAGCTCTCGGGAGTCGCGAGATCCTCGCGCGCCGGGACGAAGCGCAGGGTGAAGGCGCGGCCGACGATGCGGGGCTGGCCCTCGCGGATCGGCTTGGTGCCGCGCATCCAGACGTTCCGGAGGCCCTTCTTGAGCAGCACCGTCGTCAGTGTGGCGGTGGAGACGCCTTCCAGCGCCGTCCTGATCTGGGGATCGAGATCCAAGAATGTCTCCTCCAAAAAACGCTGGTCCGTGCGGGCTTCGCGCGCTCGGCGGGGCGCGTCAAGCACGCCAGGGGTTTGCCTGGGCGGGCCGGCGCCCCATCTTGCGGCGCAATGACACGGACATGGTGCATGAGCTGGCTGGGCGCGGCGGCGCTGCTGGCGGGGCTTGGGGCGGATCCCGGAGATGCCGCGGCGCAGGACCGCCGCATTTTCCAGGTGGCACCGGGCCCGCGGATCGTGATGCAGGAGCTTCCGGGGCTGGGGAATCGCGATGCGATCCGCCGCTGGCTCTGCCCCAATGGCGGCACGCCCATGCGCGGCCGCCCCGGGCGTTGCGACGGGCGTGGCATGCGGCGCAGTGTCATTGCCCGCTCGGGCGGCAGTGATCCGGATGTGGCTGGCTGGCATTCCGACCTGCCGCCGGCATCGCACCGGCAGCAAGCCTGCCCCGAGGGCACCGTGGCGTCCGAGGCGCGGGCCAATCCCGGCACGGTGCGCTGCATGCCGGGATAAGGCCCTACTCTCGCAGGGCGCGTGGGGTTGGCAGGGAGGGGCGGTCCTGGAAGATCTGCTTCAGCCCCCACCGGGCTCCCGCCAGCGCGGCGACGGCCAGCCCGGCCAGCATCACCCAGACGGCAGGCCGGATATCGAATTCCAGGTCGAAATTCGCCTGGAAAATCATGGCCGCCGGAAGCTTCGTGGCCAGCGCGTACCAGAGATATTCGGCCCCCGCCGCCCCGGCCGTGGCCAGCAGGGCAACCGGAACCAGCGGCCAGGGCGCCCCTCGCCAGCGCGCCGGCACCAGCCGCCACAGCATCAGCCAGAGAAAAAGGCCGGTCATGAGAACCGGCTCTGACACGTTGATCTTCGACTGCATGTAGAAATGCAGGATGCCCAGCGCCGTCAGCGGATAG
>DATCMG010000757.1:0-3084 GCA_036563555.1 Roseomonas sp.
TTGCCGATTCCACACGCGCTGCCCCGTGGCCCAGCCGAAATGCCGGGAACTGGACCCGCCACTGCGCGAGATCGCACCAGGCCACACCGCCGCCTGCCATTTCGCCGAGGACCTGCCGCGCTTCAATGCGGAGGCCGTCGCGGCCGTGGCGCCGGTCGCGCAGCAGCGGTTGGCGGCCTATGCCATGGCGCGGGCTGCCCGGGCGGCTCCGGCCATCGCTCCGGCGGCCTGAGCCACCCATTGTCGGCCCCGCGGCCGGGCCGCAGGATGCACGGCAAAGCTCGCGGGGAAACGTATCCATGCTCGTCTCTCTCCTGGCGCCGCGCCTGATCCTCTCGGGCGGTGGCGCCGTGTCGAAGATCGCCGATGTGCTGGGCCAACTCGGCCTGTCGCGCCCGCTGGTCGTCACCGATCCCTGGATGGCCTCCTCCGGCACGGTCGATCGCTGCCTGGCCCCGCTGCGGGCCGCTGGCATCACCCCGGGCGTTTTCCATGAGACGGTTCCCGACCCGACCGACACGGTGGTCGAGGCCGGCGTGCGCGCCTTCCGGGCCAGCGATTATGATTGTCTGATCGGCTTTGGCGGCGGCAGTCCGATGGACACGGCCAAGGCCATGGCCATTCTCGCCGCCGCGCCCGAGGGCACGCATATCCGGGCCTACAAGGTGCCCGCCCAGGCCAATACAGGGGCTGTGCCGGTCATCTGCATCCCCACGACCGCCGGCACGGGCAGCGAGGCGACGCGCTTCACCGTCATCACCGACACGGCGAATGACGAGAAGATGCTGATCGCCGGCCTCGGCGCCCTGCCACTGGCCGCCGTCGTAGATCATCAGCTCACCTGGACCGTGCCGCCCCGGACCGTCGCCGATACCGGCGTGGACAGCCTGACCCATGCGCTGGAAGCCTTCGTCAGCAAGAAGGCCAATCCCTTCAGCGACGATTACGCGCGCCTGGCGATGCGCCTGATCGCCCCGAATCTCCGCCGCGCCTATGCCGATGCCAGCAACGGCGCGGGCGGGAAGCGGGACGAGGAAGCGCGCGAGGCGATGATGCGCGGCGCGATGTTGGCAGGCTTGGCCTTCTCCAACGCCTCGGTGGCGCTGGTGCATGGCATGTCACGCCCGATCGGTGCGCATTTCCATGTGCCGCACGGCCTCTCGAACGCCATGCTGCTGCCCGCCGTCACGCGCTTCGGCCTGCAATCCGCGCTGCCCCGCTACGCCGAGGCCGCGCGCATCATGGGCGTGGCGAGGGAAGGGGAGGGCGACCAGTCCGCCGCCGTCCGGCTGGTGGAGGAGTTGGAGGCGCTGAACCGCGACCTTTCCGTGCCCACCCCAGCCACCCATGGCATCCCCGCCGATCGCTGGGACGGGCTGCTGGAGACCATGGCGGCCCAGGCCATCGCCTCCGGCAGCCCGGCCAACAACCCGCGCGTGCCGGATGCGGCGGAGATCGTCGCACTGTACCGTGAAGCCTATGCCTGACACTCATGCGGTATCCGACGCCGCCGCCCTGATCCGCGGCGTCGCGGCCGGGGAGGCCGGCGCGCTCCGCCGCCTCTATGACGCGCAGGCCTCGCGCCTCTTCGGCATCGCCATGGCCATCCTGCGTGACCGCGACGCGGCTGCGGATGCGTTGCATGACGCGGTTCTCAGGATCGCCACCCGCGCCGCGCAGTTCGACCCGGCGCGCGGGGAGGGGGGCGCCTGGCTGGGAGCCATCACCCGCAACGCCGCCCTCGACCTCGCCCGCGCAAGGGGCCGCGAAACCCTGACCGACGACCCCGCCCTCGGCGACACCCCCGTGGCCGCCGAGGCGCTGGACCGCCTTGCCGCCGCCCAGCAATCCGGCCGGCTGCGTGACTGCCTCGCGGCGCTGGAAGCCCGCAACCGCGAAGGCATCCTCCTCGCTTTCGTGCATGGCCTGTCGCACGCCCAGATCGCGGCACGGCTCGAAATGCCGCTGGGCACGGTGAAGGCCTGGATCCGGCGCGGCCTCATGCGGCTGAAGGGGTGCCTCGCATGATCCCTTCCGATCCCGAAGCCCTTGACGCCCTGGCGGCAGAGCACGTCCTCGGCACGCTCGATGCGCGCGAGGCGGGCGAGGTCACGCGCGCCCTGCCCACCAACCCGGCCCTGCGCAATGCCGTGGCTGCCTGGGAGGAGCGCCTCACCCCGCTTGCCGATCTCGCCACGCCGCAACCGCCGCCACCGGATCTATGGGGGCGGATCGAAGCCTCGCTGGGCGCCCGCACCACCGCGCCCGTCATTCCGCTGCGCTCCGCCCGTCTCTGGAAAGCCTGGGCGGTGGGATCGACCGCGATCGCTGCCGGCCTGGCCGCCTTCCTCCTCGCCCGCCCGCCCGCCGAGCCCGCGCGGATGATGACCGTCCTCCTCACCAGCCGCGACCAGCCCGCCTGGCTGGTTGAGGCCGAGGGTGGGGGGTTGCGCCTGGCCAGCCTGAACCCCCGGCCCGTCGAGCCCGGCCGCGTTCAGCAGCTCTGGGCCCTCCCGCCCGGCGCAACGGCGCCGGTTTCGCTTGGCCTCATTCCGGAAAGCGGGCAGGCGAGCGTCGCGCCCGGCCTGGTGCGGCCGGAGCCCGGCATGCTGATCGAGATCACGCTGGAACCCCCGGGCGGCTCGCCGACGGGCCGGCCGACAGGGCCCATCCTGTTCATCGGGCGTCTCGCCGCAGCCCGGGGGGCGTGAGGCGGTTGTGATCCTGGAAGGCGATCACGTATTCGTGAATACGCCCGTCGCATCCAGCGGCATCGGCGCTCCGTAGCGCTCGGCGGGGCAAGGCGTCCCGCCCCGATACGGAGAGACGCATGACCACTTCCATTCGCCGCCTCGCTTTGGCTGGCGCCGCCGTCCTGGGCCTGTCCGGCATGGCGCAGGCCGCCACCGTCATCGGCCTCACCGCCGAAGGAAGTCTTGTCCGGATCGACACCGAGACGCGCCGCGCGACCGCGCCGGTCCGCGTGCGCGGGGCCGAGGGGATGCTGCTCGGCATTGATGTGCGGCCGGCGGATGGCAAGCTCTATGGCGTGACCGATGCGGGGCAGATCGTCACCATCGATCC
>DATCMG010000790.1:0-3389 GCA_036563555.1 Roseomonas sp.
GCCATGACCGCCGCGGTGGCCTATGGCGTGATGAACCTGCTGATGACCTCAACTCCGCTGGAGATGATGCTCTGCGGCTTCGGCGTCTCGGCCAGCGCGACGGTGATCCAGGCCCATGCGGTTTCGATGTTCGCCCCGGGCTTCGTGACGGGGCGGCTGATCGGGCGCTTCGGTGCGCGCCCCATCATCATCGCGGGGGTGATGCTGAACGCGGCCTGCGTGGGCCTCGCATTGATGGGCAAGGAGTTCCTGGACTTCACCCTGGCCCTGATGGCGCTGGGCGTGGGCTGGAACTTCATGTTCACCGGTGCCACTACCCTGCTGGCCGAGGCCCATAGCCCCGCCGAGCGCGTGCGCGCCCAGACGGCGAACGACTTCATCGTCTTCGGCACTGTGGCCTGCACCGCTTTCGGCTCGGGCCTGCTGCACGCGATGAGTGGCTGGTACGTGCTGAATTTGCTGGTGCTGCCGGCCCTGGCCTTCGCCCTGTGGCGGGTGACGCGGCGCCCTTTGCGCTTCGCCTGAGGCCGTCCCGGCCCTTCTGGCACCCGAGTTCCATTGGTGCCGGGCGTGCCGGAATGCCGAAGATGATGCCAGGCGAGCCGTCGCCCGGCCGCCCGCGATCAGGGCGCCGGCGCGGCCACGCCCGGAGTTGCGGCCTGGGTCGGCACGGGGCCGAAGCGCCCGATATTGCCGAACAGCGCCTGGAGCAGGGACCGCTCATTGCCCGGCACGGGCGTGGTCCGCTCCACCACGGCGACGTTCCGCATCTCGGACTCGCCCTTCTCCTCCACGCCCTCGACGATGCCGCGCTCGTTGAAGCGCACCACCACCACGCGCTGATTATCGATCCCCGGCACCTGCGCCGGGCGGATGTGGGTGGTGGCGCTGATATAGTACCACTCGCGCTGGTCGAAGGTGGCGGTGGCGGTGGGCGAGCCCAGCACCGCCGAGACATCGGCCTTGCTCGAAACCCCCGGCGTGATCTCGCGCAGCAGTTCCGCATCGGCGCGGTTGCCGCGCGGCTCGTCCGGCGCGGCGAAGAGCCCGCAACCCGCCAGAGGGGCGCTAAGGAGGGAAGCGGCCACCAGCGCGGCGCGCCAACGGCCCGCCCGGCCTGGGCGGCCCCGGGCGGAGGGATTGGCGGACGGATTGACGGGGGCGGTCATGGGGGCCATCTCGCTGGTTCGATTGCCACCGCCCCGCCGCCCGGTCAACAGAGCGCGGCGCCCGGCCGGAACCCCGCCAGGCGGGCTTGAAACGGAACAGCCATCCATGGCCCTTTTCGGCCTTCTCCGCAGCCGCACGCATGAGCGCTCCGGCTTTGCCCTTTATACCGCGGCTGTCTCGGCGGCCCGGGACCCCTCCCTGTTCGGGGAGGAGGCGGTGCCCGATACGCTGGAAGGTCGCTTCGACCTGATTGCCCTGCACGCCGCCCTGATGGTGCGCCGCCTGCACCGGGATCCCGATCCGCGCGGCCCGGCCCTGGCCCAGGCCGTTTTTGACGCGATGTTCGCCGACATGGACCTGAACCTGCGCGAGATGGGAGTGGGCGACATGTCCATCGGCAAGCGGGTCCGGCGCATGTGGGAGGCCTTCCACGGCCGCGCCCTGGCCTATGAGGCAGCGCTGGAAGCCGGGGACAGCGCGGCGCTGGAGGCGGCGCTGGCCCGGAATGTCTGGTCCGGCGAACCGCCGGAGGGGGCCGCGCCACGGCTCGCCCGTCACGCCATCGCCCTGGACGCGGCCCTCGCCGCCCAGCCCTTCGATGCCCTTGTGGCCGGGCGCGTCGATTTCGGGGGGGCCGCATGAAGCGGGAGTTCAACCGCTCCATCCGCCCCTCCATCATCGGCGCCGAGGGTCGTGCGGAGCATCTGGAGGCTACGCCGGAAGAGTGCGCGGCCCTCGCGGCGCGGCTTGGGCTGATCGCGCTGGATTCCCTCTCGGCGGATCTCCAGCTTTCTCCCGGCCCTGGTGGGGTAGTCCGCGGCCGCGGCACGCTGCGCGCGGCCGTGGTGCAGGCCTGCGTCGTGACGCTCGATCCGGTGCCCCAGGCCCTGGAGGAACCGCTCGACTGGCGCATCCTCCCCCCGGGCGAGGAGCCGTCGGATGAGCTGGATGACGGGCCGGACGAGATCGAATCCGAACCCGACGGCTCGGTGGATCTCGGGGAGGCGCTGGCCCAGAGCCTGTCCCTCGCGCTCGACCCCTATCCGCGCGCCCCCGGGGCGGTGCTGCCGGCCGAGGCGCAGGACGAGGCATCCTCTCCCTTCGCCGCTTTGCGGAAGCTGAAGGGCAGTTAGGCGCCGTGACCCTTGCTCCGGCGGATGGCGGATGGTAAGGCGCGCGCCTCCCGAGAATCCCGTCCGTTCGCGTGACGTGTTGCAACTAGAAAGGCCCGGCACCGATGGCCGTCCCGAAGAGAAAAGTTTCGCCCTCCCGCCGCGGCATGCGCCGCAGCCATGAGGCCCTGCCGCGCGAGGCGCATGCCGATTGCCCGAACTGCGGCGAGCTGCGTCGCCCGCACAACATCTGCGTGTCCTGCGGCTTCTATGACGGCCGCGAGGTCGTGGCCGCCGGCAAGCCGCTGAAGGGCGCCGTTCGCGCCTGATCGCGTTAGCACCGTCTGTCCGACATAGCTGAGGAGCGCGGGAATTGGCCGCATCCGGGGCCGCCGGACCGGCGGAGCGTTTCGCGCTCGCCGTTGACGCGATGGGGGGCGACTACGCCCCCGATGCCGTGCTGGACGGGCTGGAGCAGGCTGCGGAGCGCCACAAGGGTGCCCGCTTCCTGCTTGTGGGCGATGAGGCCCGGCTGAAGGCCGGCCTCGCGACGCGCCCGCGCGCCGCGGCGCTCTGCACCATCCGCCACGCGCCTGACGCCATCCCCGGCGACATGAAGCCGACGGCCGCCCTGCGTGTCCGCCGTGCCTCCATGCGCCTTGCCATCGACGCGGTGGCGTCGGGGGAGGCGGATGGCGTGGTTTCGGCCGGCAACACCGGCGCGCTGATGGCGCTGGCCAAGATCGTCCTGCGCACCATGCCCGAGATCGACCGGCCGGCGCTCGCGGCGATCGGGCCTTCGGCGCGTGGCGATGTGGTGCTGCTCGATCTGGGCGCCAACATCACCTATGAGGCGCGCAATCTGGTGGAGTTCGCGGTGATGGGCGACGCCTTTGCCCGCGCCGTGCTCGGCCTGACCGCGCCGACCATCGGCCTGCTCAATGTCGGCTCCGAGGAGCTGAAGGGCGACGAGCGTATCCGCCAGGCGGCCGAAATCCTGCGCGAGAGTCATGTCGGCGCGAATTTCCACGGTTTCGTGGAGGGGCATGACATCACCGCCGGCACGGTGGATGTGGTGGTGACCGATGGCTTCACCGGCAATGTGGC
>DATCMG010000793.1:0-4830 GCA_036563555.1 Roseomonas sp.
ATGCCGAGCTGCGCGCTGCTCGCACGCAGGTCGGCATCCATACGGTCGAAATCAGAGCCTGTCTCAATGCTCTCGCGGTACCGGATGTCCAGCCGGTACTGTGCGCCGCTCCTGGGGTCCACCACCAGCAGCGCGGCGCGCGGATTCATCTGCAGATTGGCGGCAGTCTTGGAGAAGAATTGGTTGGACAGCGCGACCCGCCCCTCGCCCAGCCGCGCCACATGGGAGAGGTAGGAGATGTTCGGCGTGCCATCAGCCGCGACGGTGCAGATGATGGAGGGCACCACGCCCTCGAAGCAGGCGTCGAGCGCGGCGAGAGATGGCGTCATGGGCCGAGGACCGCGATCAGGCTGCCGGCGCGCGCGCCCGGCGTCTGCACGAAGATCTGCTCGGCACGGATGCGAAGGACCACCAACTCCCGGTCGGCTCCCCAGGGTGTCGTGAGCTCCGGTGACAGGCCAAGTTCCGCCAGCACCGCCGCCACGCGCTCAGCATAGCCCTCAGTGCAGGCCTGCAGCGCGGGCGTCAGCGGCTCGACACTCTCCACGCATCCCTTGATCTGATAGGTCACGTAGTCCGAAGGGCGGGCAAAGGTGGCGGCCACGCGCCCGCTCCGGCGCGCATTCTCCACAGTCTCCGGCCACTGCCATGTCGAAACCACGACTTGCAGGGCCTTGCCGCCTTCGTCCACGCAGGCTCCGCGGCCGCGCCCGATCTCGGGCATGCCGTCCGCCCCGGTCCCTAGGATGATCATAACCGGGGATTCGAGGAAGGCCGCCAACTCCGCGTCGATCAGGGAAGCCTGGCCAGGTCGCATGGGCGGCAGGCTAGACGGATAGGAAAATCTTAGGAAGCACGAAGCCCCTTTAGGGAAGACTTAGGAAGCGGCCATCCGACAGGCGGGGCTAGGACGTCGCTGCAGGAGCACGGCGAGAGGAGGGCCGCAGATGAACAACGAGAATCCCATCGTGATAGGGCTGCGCGGGGTCGCGGTCATCGGCGCGGGTCCTGGCGGCCTCGCCGCCGGCGCATGGCTAGCACGGCAGGGGTTCGAGCCTGTGCTGTTTGAGGCTGCGAGCGACCTCGGCGGGCAGTGGAACGCAGCATCTCCGATGAGCGGCACATGGCCGGGCCTGCGGACCAATACGAGCCGGATCCTGACGGCCTTCGCCGACCTGGACCACGCACCGGGCACGGCCGTCTTCCCGACCCAGGACGAGGTGCTGCAATACCTTCAGCGCTACGCAGCCCAGGCTGGCCTCCTTCCTCGCCTTCGGCTCGGGACGCGCGTCGAGAATCTCGGGCGGGCATCTGCAGGGCCGGGCTGGATCGTTACCTCGCGGAAGGATGGGCAGCCCCGCTCTGAGCAGTTCGCACGCGTTGTCGTCGCGACGGGACGGTACAACGCTCCCCGGGTACCGGATATCGCCGGGCTCGGCAGCTTCGCCGGCGAGGTGGGCGCCGTTCACAGCTTCGACTATCCCGGGCCGACGGCCTTCCGGGACCGCTCGGTGGTCGTGGCCGGCTGCTCGATTAGCGCGCTCGAGATCGCCTCGGAATTGGCCTTGGCCGGGGCAGCCCGCGTGACGGTCGCGATGCGCCGCCAACGCTACGTGCTGCCAAAGCTGACGGCCGGCGTACCGACGGACCACGTCATGTTCAACCGCTTCGCGGCGCTGGCCGGGGCCGTGTTGCCGCCGGCGGTGCTGGAGGAGGGGCTGCGGCAAGCGGTGGTGTCGCGCGCCGGCAGCCCTGAGCAGGTGGGTGCGCCGCGGCCGGAGACGGACATCTTCGCGGCCGGTCTGACGCAGTGCCAGCATTACCTGAGCCTGGTCGCGGAAGGACGGATCCGTGTCCGGCCCTGGATGGCCGGTGTCACGGGACGGGAGGTGACCTTCGCCGACGGCAGTAGGGACACGGCAGATGCGATCCTGCTCGGTACCGGCTACCGTCTCTCACTCCCTTTCCTTGCGCCCGGCATCGCGCAGGCCCTGAACCTCGACGAGCATGGGATCGATCTGCACGACCACACCTTCCACCCTGACCTCGAAGGGCTCGCCTTCCTTGGCCTCTTCGACCAGGTCGGGCCGCTCTTCCCGGTGCTGGAACTCCAGGCGCGCTGGCTGGCCTATGCCTGGTCAGGGACCGTGCTGGCACCGAGCGCGGCGGCGATGCGCAGCGGGCTTGCGGCCTGCCGCGCGCGGCGCGGCGGGCCACAGGCCGTACCCATGCACGGCATGGCCCTGCTCTTCGCGCGGAATGCGGGGCTAGAGCCGGATACGGACCAATGGCCGGATCTTCGCCGCGCCTTGCTGTTTGGCCCGCTCTCCCCGGCCTCCTTCCGCTTGGTCGGACCGGACCGACGCGCCGATGCGGCAGCGCGGATCATGGCCGACGCGGCCACCTTCGGTTGCCTGACCTCACCCTCCATGACCAATGAGGAAGAGGCACGTTGGAAGAGCGTGAAGTCCGCTCTCCAAGCAGTGGCGGCATGATCCGCTTTCCAAACAACGGCGGTCGTTCGCAGACTGTCTGCCCCGGCCAGCCGGAAGATCGTGTGCTCTGCCTGCTTTAGGCAAACAGGTTTTCGATGGCGGACGACTGCTCTGAGCGCAATGCCGCCGTGGCCGGAGTTGGCCGGTAGCTGCCATTCCGCTTTGGCGTTGGCCAGCCCGGAAAGCTGACATCCGTGGGCTGTCATCGATCAGTGGCCTCTGATGCTGACCTGAACGAAGCTGGACGCAGCTTCGTGATCTTCTGGACGGCCCGCCTTCATCGGGAGCACAGTCACGCAAGACGCACCTGTGCTCTGCCACCTGCTTCGGAGGTGCATCATGACGGCGAGCGTGGAACAACCGGGCTTCAAGACCTTCGAGCGTGAAGGCTGGGAGCGGCAGGCCCCCAACTACGATGACCGGGCGGGCCGGATGACCGCACAGGCGGTGGCACCCCTGCTGGATGCGGTAGGCGCCAGACCAGGGATGCGACTGCTCGATATTTGCTGCGGCCCTGGCTATCTGACGGGTGAGGCAGTTGCGAGGGGCCTCTCGGCCGTCGGCATCGACATCGCGTCGCCCATGGTGGATCTCGCGCGTAGCCGCGTCTCCGGTGCCGAGTTCCATATCGGTGATGCAGAAGCGCTCGAATTCGGCGGTGCGATCTTCGACGCGGTCGTCTGCGGGTTCGGCCTACTGCACTTGGCAGAGCCGCAGAGGGCAATCTCTGAGGCCTTTCGGGTGCTTCGCCCTGGCGGCAGCTACGCATTCACCGTTTGGGATGGTCCGGAGCGGGCCGTGTTCCTCAGCCTTGGGATGCAGGCGGTGCTCGCCCATGCCGACATGAGTGTGCCTCTGCCATCTGGCCCGCCAATTTTCCAGATGGCCGACCGAGCCCTGACCAAGGCTGCTCTGGAGCGCAGCGGTTTCCGCGACGTCGCCGTGCAAGAACTCCCCATCGCCTTCCGTGGCACGCAGCCCGAAGACGCCTGGGATTGGTTTGACAAGAGCACCGTCCGTACCGTGGGCGTAGTTCGCCAGCAAACGCCCGAGGTGCAGGCGCGCATTAAGGCTGCTGTCCTTGATGCGGTGCGCCAACATGTTGGTCCTGAGGGTATCGTCATCCCGAGCCCGGCGCTCCTCTTCGTGGCCAGGAGACCGGCGGGCGCATAAGCAGGGGCGGAACAGAAGGACCGGCTTCTACGCGTCGCGGAAAGCAGCCGACTGTGCGCTTCACACCGGCGATATCTGCAGTTGAACCCTGACGAGACACTTATCGCGGGCCGCGATGTGCGTTGAGCCGCCTTGGCCAAACATGGCCAAAAATGGAAGGACCGCTTCCGCGCAGCGAGCAAGAAAAGCCGACATCCGTGCGGCTTGCCTCTTGTCAGTACAGTGCCATGGCACGGTTGAGCAGAAAGCCCCCGCTGGTGCTTCCGGGCGCCGGGGGGGCCTCTACGACCGCGCCCATGCCGCCCGCAGACGGGGCGCGAGGACAACGGCGAAAACCGCGGCCTGCCCCGCCACAGCGAGTAGGGGGATCGTCCAACCGCCGGTCGCCCAAACCACGGCCGAGCAGGCCGCCGCGCCGCCGACGAGGCCGGCGAAGCCGACCAGGACGGTGCCCATCGTCGCCTCCGCCACGCGGTCCGGAGGAGCGAAACGCGCAACCTCCGCGTTGAGGATTCCCGGCCAACTCAACGCCGCGAACCCCACAACGCCGCTCAAAAGAAGGAAGAGCGCGGGCGGTGACCCGGCCGGGAGCAGCACCAGCATTACGATAGAAGCCGAGGCGGTGAAGGATTGTACCAGCAGGTCTCGCGTCGCTGTGCCCGTTCGGTCCGCCAGCCAACCGAGCGCCAGTCGGCCCACGAAGCCGGCGGCTTGCATCGCTGCGAAGGCCGCTCCGGCCTCGGCCAGCGCGAGGCCACGCGCCTCGACGAGGAAGCTCACCGTTAGGGCGGACAAGGTGCCCATCAGCACGGAGAGGGAGAAGCACAGCACAACCAAGGGAATGAGCAGAGGATGCAGCCCGAGCGCGGCAAAGGGCGCGGTAAGGTTCGCCGGCGCGATAAGCGCGCGCAGACCAACCGCGCGGGAAGGGTCGCGGTCCACGTCAAGGGCGGGGCGCAGCGGCTGGACCGCGAGTGCGGAGGCGACGAGCGCCCCGGCCAGGAGGAGCAGCGCGGCACGCCAGCCGAGCGCGGCGGCGAGCGGTGGGATCGCAACGCCGGCCAGCATGCCCCCCAACGGCGCCCCGGCCTGCCTAGCCGAGATGACAAGGGTGCGGTGAGCGGGTGGGGCGGTCCGGGCGAGGATGTGGGTGCCGGCTGGC
>DATCMG010000796.1:0-10084 GCA_036563555.1 Roseomonas sp.
GAGGCACGCCGATGGTGGTCAGCGAGATGATCGCGAGCCAGGCCATGGTGCGTGAAAACCGCCAGACCCTGAAGATGGCGGAAGTGGATGGCTTTGGCGGCCCCGCCAGCGTCCAGCTCGCCGGCTGCGACCCCGAGGTAATGGCCGAGGCCGCGAAGCTCGCCGTCGATCGCGGCGCCGCGCTGGTCGACATCAATTTCGGCTGTCCGGTGAAGAAGGTGGCTGTCGGCCAGCAGGCCGGAAGCGCCCTGATGCGCGACGAGATCAAGGCCGCCCGCATCCTTGAGGCGACGGTGAAGGCCGTGAATGTCCCCGTCACGCTGAAGATGCGGATGGGCTGGGACCATTCCAGCCTGAACGCGCCGAACCTCGCCCGGATCGCGGAAGCCTGCGGCATCCGCATGGTCACCGTGCATGGCCGCACCCGGCAGATGCTCTACACCGGCACGGCCGACTGGGCCTTCGTCGCACAGGTGAAGGCTGCCGTGGGTATCCCCGTGATCGTCAACGGCGACATCCTGGGCCCGGAGGACGCGGCCGAGGCGCTCCGCCAGTCCAACGCCGATGGCGTGATGATCGGCCGCGGCGCCTATGGCCGCCCCTGGCTGCCTGGTGTGGTCGCGGAATACCTCGCCACCGGGGCCATGCCGGAACTTCCATCGCTGGCAGAGCAGCATGCGATGCTCATGGAGCATTACGCGGACATGCTGTCGCACCACGGCAGCAATCCGGGGCTCCGCCTCGCCCGCAAGCATATCGCCTGGTACTCGCGCGGCCTGCCAGGCAGCGCCGAGTTCCGCGTGCGCATCAATGCCGCCGACACCGTGGAGGATGCGCTGGCCGTCATCGAATCCTTCTATCGCCCGCTGATCGAAGCCGGGGTGGAAGGGGTGCGCGACATGTTCCGAGAGGCCGGCAGGGAAGCGGACCCTGATAACGGCGCGGCCGACGCGGCCCTGGCTGCTTGAGAGGGACCATGCCCGACAGCATCGACTCCTTCGCAAAGACGGGTCTGCCGGGCAGCGCTCATCTCCTCTCGGCCCTTCCGGTTCCGGTGGTCCTGCTGGACGGGCAGGAGCGATTCCGCTTCGCCAACCCGGCGGCGGAGCTGTTCCTCGGCCTTTCCTCGGCCAGCCTCTCCCAGATGCACCTGACCGACCTCCTGCCGGAGGATTCCCGCCTTCCCGCCCTGGTGCGGCAGGTGCGGGCGACGGACTCGCCGATTTCCGACCATGATCTGACGCTCCATAGCCCGCGCCTGCACCGCGATGGCGTCGCCGCCCATGGCGCCCCCATGCCGGAAATGCCGGGGGCCGTGATCCTGACCCTGCAGGACGGCTCCACCGCGCAGAAGCTCGACCGGCAGCTCAATTTCCGCGGCGCCGCTCGGGGGGCCAGCGCCATGGCCGCCATGCTCGCGCATGAGGTGAAGAACCCGCTTTCCGGCATCCGCGGCGCCGCCCAACTGCTGGAGCAGGCAGCATCCGATGGCGATCGCGAACTTTGCGTGCTGATCCAGGACGAGGTTGACCGCATTCGCGACCTGGTGGAGCGGATGGACATGTTCTCCGAGCGCCCGCTGGAGCGGGACGCGGTCAACATCCATGAGGTGCTGGACCATGTGCGCCGGATCGCCCGCACCGGCTTCGCGGCGCATCTCCGCATCGTCGAGGAATACGACCCCTCGTTGCCGCCGGTCTGGGGCAACCGGGACCAGCTCGTCCAAATCCTGTTGAACCTCGTGAAGAACGCCGCCGAGGCGGTCGATCCGCGCGATGGCGAAATCGTGCTCTCCACGGCCTATCGCCATGGCGTACGCCTCGCGATCCCCGGCTCGCGGGAGCGGGTGCATTTGCCGCTGGAGGTCAGCGTGCGCGACAACGGCCCCGGCATCGACGAGGATGTCCGCGCCAGCCTCTTCGAGCCGTTCATCACGACGAAGCGAGGCGGGCAGGGGCTCGGCCTGGCTCTCGTGGCCAAGCTCGTTGCCGATCACGGGGCTCTGATTGAGTGTGACAGCCGCCCCGGCCGTACCGTCTTCCGCCTCTCCCTGGCCAAACCCCCGGCCCGGACCGCCCAGCCGTTGCCCCGTGCGCGCATGCGCCAATCCGCCTGATCGTCCCTCCGTTCAGAACAAGAATGACCGAACGCACCATCCTCATCGCGGATGACGACCGCGCCATCCGCACCGTCCTCGCCCAGGCGCTCGGCCGGGCGGGCTATAATGTGCGGGCCACCTCCTCGGCGGCCACGCTCTGGCGCTGGGTGGAGGATGGGGAGGGCGACCTGGTCATCACCGATGTGGTGATGCCGGACGAGAACGGGCTGGACCTCGTCCCCCGTATCCGCCGCGTGCGGCCGGAGTTGCGCGTGGTGGTGATGAGCGCGCAATCCACCTTCGCCACCGCGCTCAAGGCCGCCCAGCGCGGCGCCTTCGACTACCTGCCCAAACCCTTCGACCTGAAGGACCTCCTCTCCCTCGTCGGCCGCGCCCTCGCGGCCCCGGCCGCGGTACCGGATCGGGAGGAAGGGGAGGGGCCGGAGGAGGAGCGCCTGCCCCTCGTCGGCCGGTCGGCCGCGATGCAGGAGATCTACCGGACGGTCGCGCGCCTCACGACCACCGACCTGACGGTGATGATCACGGGCGAGTCCGGCACCGGCAAGGAGCTCGTCGCCCGCGCCCTGCACGACTACTCCCGCCGCCGCACCGGCAGCTTCGTGGCCGTGAACATGGCCGCCATCCCGCGTGACCTGATCGAGGCGGAGCTGTTCGGCCATGAGCGCGGCGCCTTCACCGGCGCCATGACCCGCGGTGTCGGTCGCTTCGAGCAGGCGGCCGGCGGTACCCTCTTCCTCGATGAGATCGGCGACATGCCGCCCGAGGCCCAGACCCGCCTGCTGCGCGTGCTGCAGGAGGGTGAGTTCACAACGGTGGGCGGCCGCGCGCCCATCAAGGCGAATGTCCGCATCATCGCCGCGACGCACCGGGACCTGCGTCAGGCCATCCGCCAGGGCTTGTTCCGCGAGGACCTGTTCTACCGCCTCAATGTCGTTCCGATCCGCCTGCCGCCATTGCGCGAACGTGCGGAGGACATCCCGCTCCTCGCCCGCCATTTCCTGGACCGCGCCAAGGCCGCCGGCCTGCCGGCCAAGTCGTTGGACAATGGTGCGGTGGAGCGCCTGAAGGTCCATCCCTGGCCCGGCAATGCCCGCGAGCTGGAGAACCTGATGCGCCGCCTGGCCGCACTCTATCCCCAGGAGGTAATCGGAGAGGACGCGGTGGCGGCGGAGCTGGCCGAGGCCGAAGCCGCTCCCGGCCTGCCCACAGCCCCCGCCACGCCCGAGACGCTGGAGCAGGCGGTGGAGCGCCACCTCGCCAGCTTCATGAGTGCCCAGCGGGACGGGTTGCCTGTGCGCGACCTCTATGAACGCGTGCTGGCCGAGGTAGAGCGGCCCCTGCTGCGCCTGGCGCTGGCCAACACCCGTGGCAACCAGATCAAGGCGGCCGCCATGCTCGGCCTGAACCGCAACACGCTGCGTAAGAAGATCCGGGAGCTTGAGCTGCCCGTGGTGCGGGGCCTTTCATGAAGGGCGCCGCATGAGTAGCGCAGCCCGACTGCCCGGCAGGGCACCGAAGGGCCTGGCCCGGCGGGTGGCGGATATGCTGCTCGGCCGGGTGATGACCCTGGCGCTCGCCGTCGGCGCGCTGCTGGTGGGCATTGCCTCCTTCACCGTGCTCGCGGGCGGCAGCCCCTTCGGCCCGGCCAGCCCGGCCCAGACCGCCGCGCTGGTGCTGGTGAACGCCGCCTTCGTGCTGCTGCTGACGGCGAGCCTCGCCGGCCGGCTGGTGCGGGTATGGGCGGAGCGGCGCCGGGGCAGCGCGGGGTCGCGGCTGCATGTGCGGCTGGTCATGCTGCTCGGCGGGGTGGCGGTGGTGCCGGCCATGCTGGTCGCAGTCTTCGCCGCTGTCTTCTTCCAGCTCGGCATCCAGGCCTGGTTCGGGGACAAGGTCCGCGACACGCTGGAAGCCAGCCTCGTCGCCTCCCGCGCCTATCTCGACGAGAACCGGAATACGATCCGTGCCGATGCGCTGGCGATGGCGGCGGACCTGAACCGCGCGGCGCCGCTGCTGCCGGACAACACGATCGGCTTCAGCCGCGTCCTGACGAATTACACGGCTTTGCGTGGCCTGACCGAGGCCACGGTCTTCGAGCCGGTGCTCGGCCGCGTCATTGCCAGTGCCGGGCTCGGCTCCGCCCTCGTGGTTGATCCGCCTCCGGCCTGGGCGATGGAGATCGTCCGCCAGGGCGATGTCGCGGTCCTCTCGGAGGAGGGAGAGGAGGGACGGGTGCGCGGCCTCGTCGTGCTCGATATCGAGCCCGGGCTGATGCTGATGATCGGCCGGCCGCTGGACCCTTCCATCATCGAGCACATGCAGCGCACCGAGCTGGCCTTCCAGGAATATGACCAGCTCGACCGCAACCGCTCCGGGCTGCAGATCACCTTCGCCCTGATCTTCGCGATCGCGACCCTGCTCGTGCTGCTGGCGGCGGTGCTGATCGGCCTCGTCATGGCGAACCAGATCGCCCGGCCCATCTCGCGCCTGATCAACGCGGCGGAGCGGGTAAGGGGAGGCGACCTCTCCGTTCGGGTGGACGAGGGGCGCGCGGATGACGAGGTCGGCAGCCTCTCCCGGGCCTTCAACCGCATGACCAACCAACTCGCCGCCCAGCGGAGCGAGCTTCTGGAGGCCTACCGCCAGCTCGATGACCGGCGGCGCTTCACGGAGAGCGTCCTGGCCGGCGTCTCGGCCGGCGTGATCGGCCTGGACGCGGAAGGGCGCATCAACCTGCCGAACCGCCCAGCCAGCGAGTTGCTGGGGCAGGACCTGGAAGCAGCCGCGGGCCGCCCCCTGGCCGAGGTGGTTCCGGAGTTCCGCGCCTTCCTCGCCGCCGCCGCCGCAACCCCCGAGAAAGCCCGGACGGAGGAGATCCTTATCCCCGGCCCCTCTGGCCGCCGCACCCTGCTTGCCCGGATCGGCGCGGAGTTCGATGCGGGTGGCCTGTCGGGCTATGTGCTGACCTTCGACGACATCACCGCCCTGCTCTCCGCCCAGAGGACGGCGGCCTGGGCCGATGTCGCGCGCCGCATCGCGCATGAGATCAAGAACCCGCTCACCCCGATCCAGCTTTCGGCGGAGCGCCTGAAGCGGCGCTACCTCAAGCAGATCAGCGACGACCCCGACACCTTCCGCGCCTGCACCGACACCATCGTGCGGCAGGTGGGCGATATCGGCCGCATGGTGGACGAGTTCTCCGCCTTCGCCCGCATGCCGCACCCCGTGATCCGGCCGGAAAACCCGAACCAGCTGGTACGGGAGGCACTGGTGCTCCAGCGGGACGCCCATCCCGGCATCACCTATGAGCTGCGCGCCCCGGAGGCCCGCCTGCCGATCCGCTGCGACCGACGCCTGGTGAACCAGGCCCTGACCAACCTGTTGCAGAACGCCGCCGACGCCGTCGCCATGCGCCCGGAAGGTGAAGCGGGCGGCCGGGTGCTCGTCGAGGTTGCGGCCACGCCGGGTTGGCTGAACATCTCGGTCGAAGACAACGGAATCGGCCTGCCCGGCGATGGGGAGCGGGACCGGCTCACGGAACCGTATGTGACCCACAAGGCCAAGGGGACCGGCCTCGGGCTTGCCATCGTGAAGAAGATCATGGAGGACCATGGCGGCGGGCTGACGCTCGCGGACGGGGCCGAGGGCGGGGCGCGAGCCACGCTGACCCTGCCACTGGACGAGACACCGGAGCAGGACGGATTGCAGGAAAGAGGAGAGATGCTGCGCCATGGCGCATGACATCCTGATCGTCGATGACGAGCCGGACATCCGCGCCCTGATCGACGGCATCCTGGGGGATGAGGGCTACGAGGTGCGCCAGGCCGCGAATAGCGACCAGGCCCTGGCCGCCTTCCGGCAGAAGCGCCCGAACCTGGTGATCCTGGATATCTGGCTGCAGAATTCCCGGCTGGACGGCCTCGGCATCCTGGAGGCCCTCCACCGCGAGGAGCCGCGCGTGCCGGTGGTCATGATCTCGGGCCACGGCACGATCGAGACGGCCGTGCAGGCGATCCAGCAGGGCGCCTATGATTTCATCGAGAAGCCCTTCAAGTCGGACCGGCTGCTGCTGATCGTGGCGCGCGCTCTGGAAGCCGCGCGGCTGAAGCGGGAAAACAGCGAGCTGCGCCTGCGCAGCGGCTCCGAGACGGAGCTGGTGGGCACTTCCTCCCTTATCGCCGGGATTCGCAGCGCGATCGAGAAGGTGGCGCCCACGGGCTCGCGCGTGCTGCTCACCGGCCCGGCCGGCTCGGGCAAGGAGGTAGCGGCGCGCATGATCCATGCCCGTTCCCGCCGCGCCGACGAACCCTTCGTGGCCCTGAACTGCGCGACCCTGAACCCCGCCCGCTTCGAGGAGGAGCTGTTCGGGGTGGAGGGCGGCCCCGATCCGGTGACCCAGCCCCGGCGCCAGGGCGTGCTCGAACGCGCCCATGGCGGGACGCTGCTGCTGGACGAGGTGGCCGACATGCCGCTGGAGAC
The DNA here is from genome assembly GCA_036563555.1 of Roseomonas sp. Taxonomy (GTDB): domain Bacteria; phylum Pseudomonadota; class Alphaproteobacteria; order Acetobacterales; family Acetobacteraceae; genus Roseomonas. Next base: position 6,596 of record DATCMG010000796.1, read on the forward strand.
CCAGGGCAAGATCGTCCGCGCCCTGCAGGAGCAAGGCTTCGAGCGGATCGGCGGCGCGACCCGCGTGAAGGTGGATGTCCGTGTCACTGCGACCACCAACCGCGACCTCTCGGCCGAGATCGCAGCCGGACGCTTCCGCGAGGATTTGTATTACCGCCTCGCCGTCGTGCCGATCCGAATGCCCTCGCTGCGGGAGCGCCGGGAGGACGTGCCGGCGCTTGCCCGCCATTTCATGGCCAAATCAGCCGAGAATTCGGGCGTTCCCCCGCGCGAGATCAGCGAGGACGCCATGGCGGCGATGCAGGCCTATGACTGGCCCGGCAATGTCCGCCAGCTTCGCAACCTGGTGGACTGGCTGCTTATCATGGCGCCGGGCGGCCCCGCCGACCCGATCCGGCCGGAGATGCTGCCCCCGGAGGTTGGTTCCGCCGCCCCGGCCATGCTCAAGCTGGACCGCTCCAGCGAGATCATGACCCTGCCCCTGCGCGACGCGCGCGAGCTGTTCGAGCGGCAGTATCTCGAAGCCCAGCTCCTGCGCTTCGGCGGCAATATCAGCCGGACCGCGAATTTCGTCGGCATGGAACGCTCCGCCCTGCACCGGAAGCTGAAGTTCCTGGGCGTGCAGGCCGAGGATCGCGCGAGCGTCTGATGTCGAGAATCGCCTATGTGAACGGGCGCTACGTCGCGCAGCGCGACGCCTGCGTGAACATCGAGGACCGCGGCTACCAGTTCGGCGATGGCATCTACGAGGTGGTCCATCTGTATGACGGCCGCTTCGTCGATGCCGACCTGCACCTCGCCCGGCTGGAGCGTTCGGTGGGCGAGATCCGCCTGCCCATGCCGATGCCCCCGGCCTCGCTCAAGCTGATCCTGCAGGAGGTCGCCCGCCGTAACCGCGTGAGGGAGGGCCTGCTCTACATGCAGGTCAGCCGCGGCGTGGCTCGGCGGGACCACGCCTTTCCCAAGGTTCCGGTGCCCGTCAGCCTCGTCGTCACCGTGCGCCGCGTGCCGCCCTATCCCGCCAGCCTCGACGGCTGGAGCATGTCGGCTATCACCCATCCCGATCTCCGCTGGGCGCGGCGCGACATCAAGAGCGTGAACCTGCTGCCCAACGTCCTGGCCCGCCAGGCGGCACGGGAGGCCGGGGCAGGGGAGGCGATCCTCTTTGACCCTGCCACCCGGATGGTGAGCGAGGGTGCCGCGACGAGCTTCTGGATCGTGGATGCCGGGGGCATGATCCGCATCCCGCCGCTCGGGGAGTCAATCCTGCCAGGTTGCACCCGCGCCGCGCTGCTGGCCGAGATGGCTTCGCATGGCCTGCAGGCGGAGGAACGGCCCTTCTCGCTGGACGAGCTGGCCGAGGCGCGCGAAGCCTTCATCACCTCCGCCACCTCCTTCGTGAAGCCGGTGCTGGCGGTGGATGGCAGGCCGGTGGGCGACGGAACGCCCGGCCCCGTAGCCCGCCGGCTCTTCGACATCTTCGCCCGCCATGTAAAGGGCGCGCCGCGCAACGCGCCTGTTTGACCAGGCCCGTTTGACCAGGACGACCTGATGCGGCGCCCCCTCGCGATCATCTGGGACTGGGACAACACCCTGGTGGATGGCTGGCCAGCGATCCGGGCCGGGCTGAACGCCGCCTTCCGCGATGCCGGCCTGCCCGAATGGAGCCTGGATGAGGTGCGCGCCCGCGTGCGCCACTCCCTGCGCGACAGCTTCCCCCAGCTCTTCGGTGAGCGCTGGGAGCATGCGCGGGACATCTTCTATGCCGCCGTCCGCGCCACCCATCTGGAGGTGCTCCAGCCCATGCCGGGGGCAGAGGCGCTGATCCGCCGGGCAGCCGAAGTGGCGCCCATCGCCGTGCTTTCAAACAAATCCGGGCCGCTGCTGAGGGCGGAGGCAGCGCATCTAGGCTGGGCGCCGCTCTTCCGGGCACTGGTCGGCGCGGGGGATGGCGCGGCTGACAAGCCCGATCCCCGACCGATGCGCGTGGCCTGCGCCGCCTGCGGCGTGCCGGCGGGGGACGCGGTCTGGTATGTCGGCGACAATGCGCTGGACATGGGCGCCGCGCGGCGTGCCGGCTGCGTGCCCGTGTTGCTGGGCGATGCCGCCCATGATGGCGGCCCCGCGGCTTCGGGGCCCGCATTGCACTTCATCACCGCAGCGCAGATGACGGATGCGTTATCTGCCCTGGACAAGCCGCCCGCCCTGGGGTGATTCTGTCGGCCCCATGGGCGAGGGGACGCGCCCGGGAACGCGGTGCGTCGCAAGGGCGGGCCACGAAGAACAACCGCCCTCGATCCGCCACGGCAAAGCCGGGCGGAGAGCAAGAAGAAGGACATCAGCCAATGGCTGCCGATAAGTCCCAGAACGTGCAGGACGTGTTCCTGAACCATGTTCGCAAAAGCAAAACTCCCGTAACGGTCTTCCTGGTGAACGGCGTGAAGCTGCAAGGCATCATCACCTGGTTCGACAACTTCTCGGTTTTGCTGCGCCGTGACGGACACACGCAGCTCGTCTATAAGCACGCGATCAGCACCGTCATGCCCGGTGCGCCGATCATGCTTTTCGATGCCGCCTCCACCGGCGCCCAGGCGCAGCCCACCCAGGGCGGCGCCCCGATCCGCGAGACCACGATGACCCTTTCGCCACGCGAGCCGAGCCCTGTCGGTCACCAGGACTGACCCGGGAACCAAGGGCAGCGGGAGCGCCCAGGGGAGTGGGGCAGGGGGGCCAACCCCCGCCGCCGTGATCCTGCCCTGGGAGCGGCCGCATGGCATCCCCGATGGGCGTGGCGCCACCCGCGCCGCCGAGGCCAGGTTGGCCGAGGCGGTCGGGCTGGCGGCGTCGATCGGCGTTGCGATCGTCCACACCGCCATCCACCCGCTGCGTGCGCGCCGTCCCAGCACCCTGCTGGGCGAGGGCCAGGTCGAGACCGCCCGTGGCGCCATGGCGGAGCAGGGCGTTCAGGTGGCCGTGGTGGATGCCGCGCTAAGCCCCGTGCAGCAGCGCAACCTGGAGCGCGCCTGGGGCTGCAAGGTCATCGACCGTACCGGCCTGATCCTGGAGATCTTCGGCGAGCGCGCCCGCACGCGGGAGGGTTCGCTGCAGGTTGAGCTGGCGCATCTGGAATACCAGAGAACCCGCCTCGTCCGTTCCTGGACCCATCTCGAGCGGCAGCGGGGCGGCTTCGGCTTTCTCGGCGGCCCTGGTGAGTCGCAGATCGAGATCGACCGCCGCCTGATCGGCGAGCGGATCGTGAAGCTGAAGAACGAGCTGGAGCAGGTCCGCCGCACCCGCGGCCTGCACCGTAAGGCACGCACGAAGGTGCCTTATCCCGTCGTGGCGCTGGTCGGCTACACCAATGCCGGCAAGTCGACGCTGTTCAATGCCCTGACGGGCGCCGGCGTCTATGCCCAGGACCAGCTTTTCGCGACGCTGGACCCGACCATGCGGGCGATCCGCCTGCCCTCCGGGCGCACGGTCATCCTC
>DATCMG010000800.1:0-3802 GCA_036563555.1 Roseomonas sp.
CGGCCTGGATTGTCGGATGGGCTGTCATGGCGACCGATCCGACCATTGTCCCGCCCGGAGCGTCGAGGATGGCCCCGCCCAGCATCAGCGTGCCGTCCAGCGCGGCGGGGCGGACCCGGGCGAGATGGGCGTCCCGCACGGCCAGGCGACGGGCGGGGGCTTCGGCATCCGTGCCGTCCCGCGCGATCGCGATGCTGTGGGTGGGGGCGGCCGGCACCGGGCCGTCGGGGAGCGGATGATAAGGAAGGGGCGCAACGCGGAAGGGGTGGATCGCGTGGCTTTCCCAGATCCCCTCCCGCCGGAAGGGTTCCGCCGTGATATATCGGTCCAGCGCCTCGGTCGTCACGAGCATCAGCGATCCGCGATACGCGCCCGCCTCATCGAGCAGCGGCACGCCAAGGATCAGCTCCCCAGCCTGTGCCATGGGGCGGAGCAAGGTGAGATGCGCCTCTCTCACCGCGCCGATACGGGCGGCGGCCCCTGCCGCCGCCCTTGCCAGAACCAATCGACATTCTGTCATCGCCGTCCCTCCCCCCCGCAGGCTCGCGCGTGGGGAAGGGAGGCGCAAGCGGGGCCTACTTGTTGGTTCGGCCCATATGCCCGGAACTCACCCCGCCCTGGGGGGTGGTGTCATTTGCCACATCGCCCTCATCCGTATTGTCGGCCTGCAGAATCTCGGGGTTGGTGCCCCGGCCGAACACGCCTTTGGAAGAGCCGATGCCCGGGTTGCGCTCATCATCGGAGGGCGGGCGTGGGATACCGTCGCCCAGTCCTTCCTCGTTCGGGCCACCCTTAGGGTGCTTCGAAGCTGTCATGCCGCCTCCCGTGCCGTGGAATGGAGGTAACGGCCCGCCGCCCCGCAGGGTTCCGAACGATGCCGGAACGCCTGCAGGAAATCCGCCTCAGTGGCCTCAATACATGTGCTGGCCACCATTGATGGAGAGGGTGGAGCCGGTGATGAAATCGGCATCATCGGCCGTGAGGAAGGCGACGCCGCGCGCGATGTCGTCCGCGGTGCCGAGGCGGCCGCGCGGGATGCGGGCGATAATCTTTTCCAGCACATCGGGGGGGACGGCACGGACCATCTCGGTATCCACATAGCCGGGCGCGATGGCGTTGACCGTGATGCTGGCGCGTGCGCCTTCGAGCGCGAGGGCCTTGGTGAAGCCATGGATGCCTGACTTGGCGGCGGCGTAGTTCACCTGGCCGTACTGGCCGGCCTGGCCGTTGATCGAGCCGATATTGACGATGCGGCCGAACTTCCGGGATGACATCCCGTCCCAGACCAGCTTGCAGAGGTTGAAGCAGGAGCCGAGATTCGTGTCGATCACGTCATCCCACATCTTGCGGTCCATGCGCTTCATGGTGTTGTCGCGCGTGATGCCGGCATTGTTGACCAGGATCTCGACCGGGCCGACCTCGGCCTCGATGCGCTTCAACGCCTCGGCGCACTGGTCCCAATCCGAGACGTCGAATTTGTAAGTCGGGATGCCTGTGCGCTCGGTGAAGGCGCGCGCGGCCTCCTCATTTCCGGCATAGGACGCGACCACCTTCCGGCCCGCCTTCTGCAGATGCTCGCTGATCGCAGCGCCGATGCCACGCTGGCCGCCAGTGACGAGTGCGATTCGTGCCATTCGGAGGGCCCTTTTCTGACGTTGGTCTCCCACCCTCAAAGCTGACCCGGCATTCCGGGCCCATCAAGGGCAATGCCAGCAGGATCGCACTGCACAACAAGCTTTTCGCGCAAGATTGCTTCGCCGCCAGCCCGCGGGATCCCGCGCCGGTTGAAAAAGGACGATCCCCTGCAACGAGTCCTGGCTTTTCGTCCCTCCAACAGTGTAGGACCCCGCCCGCCCCTCGAGGATGCCCCGCCATGGACACCCCCATCGCCCCCGTGCTCTGGCCCGACCACGCCCGGCGCGACATGGCCGCGCTGATGCGGCTGATGGCGCATCTGGAGCGCTGCTGCCTGGAGATGGGGGCGGAGGACGCGGCCGGGCACTTGGCCGAGGCAGCGGCGTGCCTGGCGCTGGACGGGGCGCAGCGGCGGCTGGCAGCCTGAGGGTTGCGCCCGGGGCTTTGCCCCTGGGTTCCCGGGTGAAAGCGGGGTTTCCGTCCCGAACCGGGGGACTTCGCCTGGACCCCGAGCGACTGGCAGGTTAGCGAGCGCCGCTCCTGATCGCCGTATCCTGAAGAACCGATGCAGAATCCGGGACGGCCGCTGGCCCCCCGGCGTCCTCAGGCCGCGCGCTTCTGGCGGGGAAGCGCGAGTTGATCCCAGACCGCCGAAAGCGCGCCCGCCAGATGGGCAATGGACGCGTCGTCATGGAGCGGCGTCGGCGTGATGCGCAGGCGTTCAGTGCCGCGGGGCACGGTCGGAAAGTTGATGGGCTGGATATAGATGCCGTGATCTTCCAGCAGCAGCTCGCTCGCCCGGCGGCACAGCGGCGCGTTGCCGACCATGACGGGGACGATGTGGCTGGGATTCTCCATCACCGGCAGGCCTTCCGCGCGCAGGGCGGCGCGGGTGGCGCGGGCGCGTTCCTGGTGCGCGGTGCGCTCGGCGTCCGAGGTCCGGAGGTGGCGGATGCTGGCCAGGGCGCCGGCGGCGACGGCCGGGGTGAGGGTTGTGGAGAAGATGAAGCCCGGCGCGAAGGATCTGATGGCGTCGATCAGGGTGCGGCTGCCGGCCACGTAGCCGCCGCCCACGCCATAGGCCTTGCCGAGCGTGCCCTCGATCACGTCGATCTGCACGCCGTCCCGCGCGGCGATGCCGGCGCCACCGGGGCCATAGAGGCCGACGGCATGAACCTCGTCGATATAGGTCAGGGCGTTATGGGCGCGGGCCAGTTCGGCGATGGCGCGGATCGGGGCGATGTCGCCATCCATCGAGTAGACGGATTCGAAGGCGACGACCTTGGGGGCCTCCGGCGGGAGTTCCGACAGAAGCTGGGCCAGGTGGTCCAGGTCATTGTGGCGGAAGATGCGCTTGGGGCCGCGCCCGTTGCGGATGCCCGCAATCATCGAGGCGTGGTTGTCGGCATCAGAGAGGATGGTGCAGCCGGGCAGGAGCTGGGCGAGGGTCGAAAGCGCGGCCTCGTTCGCCGTGAAGCCGGAGTTGAAGACCAGCGCGCCTTCCTTGCCGTGGAGGGAGGCGAGTTCCGCCTCGAGCGCGACATGGTGGCGGCCGGTGCCGGAGATGTTGCGGGTGCCACCGGCGCCCGCGCCGTCCTCGCGTATGGCGGCGATCATGGCGTCACGCACCTTGGGGTGCTGGCCCATGCCGAGATAGTCGTTGCTGCACCAGACGGTCACGGGGCGGCCATCGGCGCGGAGCGCCTTGGGGAAGGCGCCGGCCTGCCGCTGGAGCGTCAGGAAGTGGCGGTAGCGTCCCTCGGCGCGGAGCGCGTCGAGATGTGCGGCGAGAAGAGCGTCATAATCAGGCATGGCGGCGGCCATCTGGTGTTCCGCTCCTGGGGGTAGGCCCCTGGTGCAATGGAAGCAACATCGGAAAACCACGGAACTGCCCCGTCCCCGGCGCGCGCCGCGAACCCGAGAAAAGAGAAGGGGGGCGGGGGGAGATCTCCCCCCGGCCTTTCCTGGTTCAGGCGGCTTCCACGCACATGGCGACACCCATGCCGCCACCGATGCAGAGCGTGGCCAGCCCCTTCTTCGCGCCCTGCCGCTTCATCTGGAACAGCAGCGTGCTGAGGACGCGCGCGCCCGAGGCGCCGATCGGGTGGCCGAGGGCAATGGCGCCGCCATTGACGTTCACCTTGGCCGGATCCCAGCCGAGATCCTT
>DATCMG010000813.1:0-5410 GCA_036563555.1 Roseomonas sp.
GACAAGCCGACCAAGCTCGACATGATGGTGCATGCCGAGCAGTCGGCCCTCCTTTTCGCCGGGCGGGACGCGAGGGGCTGCACCCTCTATGTCCTGGGCAAGCCGGTGTGCAATCACTGCGCGGTGCTCTCGATCCAGTCGGGAATCCGTCGGGTGGTGGCGACCGCGCCGCGGGTGGGCACGCGCTCCGAATGGGACCGGCGCGGGCATATCTCCGCCAGGCTCTTCGCCGAGGCAGGGCTGCGATTCGACGCCGTGCCGGATGAGTTGCTGGCGACCCTGCTGCCCGGCGAGGCAGGCGGGGCGACCACGCTGGACCCGACGCCGACACCGGCGGGGTAGGGCGCAGGCGACCCCGCCGCTTTCGGCCCGGCCTCCGCACGCCTATATCGGCGGCGCGATGATCATCCCCTTCCGCAAGATGCATGGCCTGGGCAACGACTTCGTCGTGCTCGACGCGCGCGCGGCGCCCCTGCCCATCACCCAGGCCCGCGCCGCCGCCATCGCCGACCGGCGCACCGGCATCGGCTGCGACCAGTTCATCGTGATGGAGCCCGGAACCGAGGGCGCGGATGTCTTCATGCGCATCCGCAACCCCGATGGCTCCGAGGCCGGCGCCTGCGGCAACGCGACACGTTGCGTGGCCGAGCTTGCGATGGCGGAGGCCGGCACCGGTGCCGTGGCAATTCGCACCATCGCGGGCATCCTCCCCTCCGAACGCCTGCCGGATGGCACGGTCCGCGTGGATATGGGCCTGGCGCGGCTGGGATGGCAGGACGTGCCGCTCGCGCGGGAGATGGACACGCTGCACCTGCCACTTTCGGCCGATGGCGTGTCCGGCCCGGCCGCCTGCTCCATGGGCAACCCGCACGCCACCTTCTTCGTGCCCGATCTCGGCGCGCTGGACCTGGCGCGGATCGGCCCGGTGCTGGAGCATGACCCAATCTTCCCGGAGCGGGCGAATATCGGCTTCGTCCAGGTGATCGCGCCCGGCCACCTCCGGCTTGTGGTGTGGGAGCGGGGCGCGGGGCTGACCCTCGCCTGCGGCTCCGGCGCCTGCGCCGCCCTGGTGAACGCGGCCCGGCGCGGCCTCTCGGCCCGGGCTGCGACGGTGTCGCTGCCGGGCGGGGACCTGTGCATCGAATGGCGGGATGACGGCCATGTGCTGATGGCCGGGCCGACCGCCACCGCGTTCACCGGCATGATCGACCTGGACGCCTTCCCGGCGTGAGGCGCCCCTTCGGAGAAGATGAGACATGGCCCTGAAGGATCTGTGGGGCCGGCTGACCGGCCGGGCCGCGACGCCCGAGCCGGAAGCACCGAAGCCGCCCGCCACCGAGCCGGATGCGCCGGCCATCGCGCCGCCCCCGGCCGAGGTGCCGCCGCCCGTCCGCGAACCCGAAGCGCCGCCCCAGGCACCGGAACCGGACCCGACCACAGGCGATCCCCCGACCTCGCCCCCGCCCATCGAGGCGCGGCAGCCGGACCACCTGCTCCCCTCCGTGCAGGGCGTTCCCGGCTTCACCTTCCCGAGCATCACGCCCATGCCGGCCGGGGAGGGGAGGTTTCCCCAGGCGCCCCGCCCTGCCATGCCCAGCATTCCGGAGGAGCCGGATCTCGGCCAGCCGGCCACGACCCTGCCGACAGCGCGGGCGGACCTCTCCGAACTGCCCGAGGAGCCGGCCCCGGCGCCGGCGGCGCCCGAGGCGGCGCCGCCCGCCCCTGAGCCGGCCGCCACCGGTGGCTTCTTCTCCCGCCTGAAGGCGGGCCTCTCCCGCTCCACCGCGCGGCTGACCGAAAACCTGACCGGCCTGTTCCGCAAGCGCCGCCTGGACGATGCCGCGCTGGAGGAGCTGGAGGAGACGCTGATCACCGCCGATCTCGGCCTCCCGGCCGCCCAGCGGATCGTCGCCGGCTTCCGCCGGACCCGCTTCGGCAAGGAGGTGGGCGAGGACGAGGTGAAGACCGCCCTGGCGGAGGAGATCGCGGCGATCCTTGCCCCCGTCGCGCAGCCGCTGCGGCCGGATTGGGGGAAGAAGCCCTATGTCGTGCTCGTGGTGGGGGTGAACGGCACGGGCAAGACGACCACCATCGCAAAGCTGGCGCAGAATTACCGCGCGGAGGGGCGACGGGTGATGATGGCCGCCGGCGACACCTTCCGCGCCGCCGCCGTGGAGCAGCTGCAGATCTGGGGCGACCGCACCGGCAGCACCGTCGTCGCCCCCGCGAAGGAAGGCGCCGATGCGGCGGGCCTGGCGCATGAGGCGCTGCAGCGCGCCCGCGCCGAGGGTGCCGACATCCTCCTGATCGACACCGCCGGCCGCCTACACAACAAGGCCGGGCTGATGGAGGAGCTGCGCAAGGTGGTCCGCGTGCTCCGCAAGCTCGACGCCGAGGTGCCGCATGCCGTTCTGCTGGTGCTGGACGCCACCACCGGCCAGAATGCCGTGCAGCAGTGCAAGGTGTTCCGCGAAATGGTGGATGTGACCGGTCTGGTGGTGACGAAGCTCGACGGTTCCGCGAAGGGCGGCGTCGTCGTGGCGCTGGCGGAGGAATTCGGCCTTCCCGTCCATGCCGTGGGGGTGGGCGAAACCGCCGCCGACATGCGGCCCTTCGAGGCGCGGGACTATGCGCGCTCCCTGGTGGGGCTTTCCTGATGCGAGAAGTCCGCTGGGAGCGGCTGACGGCCGCCGAGATCAATGAATGGGCCGCGCGCGACGCCGTGGTGGTCCTGCCCGTCGCGGCGCTGGAGCAGCACGGGCCACATCTGCCCGTCTGGACCGACAGCCTGATCGGCCACGAGTCCTGCATCCGCGCGGCCGAGCTGGTGGCCGAGGACGCGCCCGCGATCGTCCTGCCGCCGATGTGGCAGGGCATCAGCGAGCACCACCTGCCCTTCGGCGGCACGATCAGCCTCGACTTCAGGACGATGCAGGCGGTGATCGCCTGCGTCGCGCGCTCCATCATGGCCTGCGGCTTCCGGAAGCTGTTCCTGGCTAATTCCCATGGCGGCAATATCGAGCCGCTGATGGTCATCGCGCGGGAACTCGGCGCCGAGATGGGCATCCCCGTGGTGACGGCGACCGTGCATCAGGCCGCCGCGGCCGCCATCGCCGGGATCCTGGAGACCCAGTCTGGCACGCGACATGCCTGCGAGGCGGAGACGAGCCTCTGGCTCGCGCTCGATCCCGATCAGGTCCGGCAGGACAAGATCGCGGGCGCGCTGTCGGATGGCGCACGATCCGTGGGTGGCAGCGCCTTCCAGCGTTTCTGGTCCTTCGCCGAGCGCGCCCCTGTCACCGGAGTGCTCGGCGATCCGCGGGCGGCGACCGCGGAAAAGGGCGAGCGCATCCTGGCCGCGATCGCCGAAGCCCTGGCGCTTGGCCTGCGCGACAAGACACTTTGGTCCACCCCGGATGACGTATGGACGCCCGGCCGGGCCGGGCGCGCCCCTCAATAGGAGAAGGGAATCTGCATCCGGGCGCCCGCTGCGGGCTCGCGGAACAGGCTGTCCCGCTCGCGCGTATATTCATTGTCCGACTGCACGCGGCTATCCGGCAGGTTCCGCGGCCGGATGAGATCGGGCCGGAGCTGGGTGGTCTGCGGCGCGAAAGGCGCGCGCGGCGCCTCGATCGAACGGTTCGGCATCGGGGCGATCTCGGCCTGCGGGGCCGGAGGCGGCAGGGGCGGAGCCTCGGCAACCGGCGGGGTGGGCTCGCGGCGTGGCGCGCGGCGGCGGGCCGGGCGCCGCGGCCGGGTTCGGGTTGCCGCCGGCGGCGCAGGGGCGTCCTGCACGAGCAGGATCGCGGCGCCTCGTGCGGGTCCGGGATCGGCCATGGGCGCCGCGCCCAGGAGCATGGCCGACAAGGCAAGGCTTGCGATCATCCGGCATCTCCCGCCAGGAGGGGCCCGGGAAGGGGGCGCGTGCCCCGCAGATCCTCGGGCGGGTTGAGAACGGCGGGGCCGGGATGGCCGGCACCTTCCCGCCAGGCATTCAACGCCCAGCGCACGCTGGGAAAGGCGATGTCATTCCAGGGAATGTCATCCCAGGCAAAGGCACGCACTTCGAGGCTTTCCGGCCCTGCGGCGAAGCCGGGTTCCTCCAGCCGGGCGCGGAACATCACCTGCACCTGGCCGAGCCGGGCAATGGAATAGACGGCCAGCACGCCCTCGGTGGCGATGCGTGCCCGCGCCTCTTCCCAGGCCTCGCGGCGGGCGCCCTCCTCGATGGTCTCGTGCATTTCGAGATAGCCGGCGGGAAGGGTCCAGAAGCCGAGCCGAGGCTCGATGGCCCGGCGGCAGAGCAGCACGGCATCGCCTGCGGGATGGTCGACGGCCACGACCGAGCCGACCACGACCTTGGGGTTCTCATAGGCGATGAAGCCGCAATCCCGGCAGGTCAGCCGGTCCTGGTCGTCCTCCGCCTGCCGTACCCTATCGAACTGCCCGGCCATCCCACGAGAATGGCGTTCGGCTTCCCCTGTCACAAGTCCTTTCGGGACGTGCCGCTAGACCCGCAGGTCGAGCAGGGAGCCCCGTGGCAGGGGAGTCGCAGGGGCCGCGGGCACGGATTCCAGCAGGCGCTGGGCCGGGGCGCCCTGGGCCGCCTGGCCCTGCGTCGCCCGGACTGGCCGCACCTCCCCGATCCCGGCGGCGCGGGAAACATCCTGCGTGAAGGCGGCCAGGGAATTGGTGCTGATCATGCGCAGGATCGTGCCGGAGAGGCGTGAATCAAAAATGAATCGGGATCGGGCGAGGCGGGCGGTGCGCATGCGCCAGCCTCGCCGGCACCGCCGTTAACCTTCCAGCAACCTATGGCTGTATTCTAGCCTCATCCCGTCCGAAGCGGCGGGAGGCGCTGGGCTTCGAGGAAATCCAGCCGGGCCAGCAGATCGTCGTCACGGCAGAGCATCAGGCCGCGCAGCCCGGTTCCGGCGGGGGCGTCCATTTCCAGTTCCAGCACCTGGGTGCCCTCCGCCACATCGATCGGCATGGCGGTCGCGAAATCCCCGGCGGGCGGGTTGGGGATGGTGGCGGCGCCGGCGGGCGCGGCATCGGCGAACAAGGCGAAGGATATCGGCTGCCCGCCTTCCCCGCGCAGTTCCAGGTGCAGGCGCAGCAGGCCGGCGGTGCCGGGCGAAAGCGGAAGGCGCAGCCTCGCCGGTCCGCCGGCGAGCGGCGTGCCCCATTCCTCCTGGGGCCGCCAGCCGGCACCGTCCCGCACCATGTCGGACAGCGCCATGGCCAGGTCGGGCTCCAGGGCATCGGTCCGCCGGAGCGGGAGGCGGTGGCCGAGCGGCAAGGCAAGGCGCTCGGCCACGGGGGTGGTTTCGGTGCGGGCGAAATTCTCCAGCGCCGCGATGACCTGGGCCAGGACCGCGTCCCAGCGGCGGCGGGCACCAAGGGCGCC
>DATCMG010000818.1:0-2711 GCA_036563555.1 Roseomonas sp.
AAGGATCAGCAGGAAGGCCAGCGCCCGCCACCACGCACCGCGCGCGCGCCGCCAGATCGCGGGCAGCAGCGCCAGCAGCGCGAGCACGGCCAGCGCCGCCAGCAGCCAGTATGGCAGGATGGGCGCGAGGTCGATCGAGGAGAAGGAGCGGACCATCTAGTTCCCCAGGCGCTCCAGGATCGCCGGCACATGCACCTGGTCGCCCTTGTAGTTGCCGGTCAGCGCGTAGATCACGAGGTTGACGCCGAAGCGGTAGGCCAGCGTCCGCTGCCGCGTCCCCCCTGGCATGACGGCGTAGGGGTTGTTCCCGCGCGCATCCACCGCCCAGGCCGATGCCCAGTCATGCCCGCCGATGATCACCGGGCTGACGCTGTCATTCGCCCGGTCCGTGTCGCGCGCGATCCAGACCGGCCCGCCGGCATAGCGGCCGGGCAGGTCCGGCAGCAGGTAGAAGGCCCGCTTTAGCACATGGTCTTCCGGCAGGGGCGCGAGCGGCGGCACCTGCAGGTTGCGCGTCAGGCGGCGCAGCGCGGCATCGGCGCCGAGCGACACGCCCTCGCCCGAACCCTCGTTGCGCGTGTCGAACAGGATGATGCCGCCATTGCGCATGAAGGTGTTGATGGCCGCCACCCCTTCGGGGCCGGGCGCCGGCGCGTCGGGCAGCACCACCCAGTAGAGCAGGGGGTAGAAGGACAGGTCGTCCTGCCCCGGCCGCAGCGCGACGGGCTCCGCGAGCCCCGCGGCCGTGCGGCGGTTCACATATTCGGACAGGCCCACCAGCCCCTGGCGCGACACCTCGTCCACCTGGCTGTCGCCGGTCACGACATAGGCCAGCCGCGTGGCCAGCGCCGGTGCGCCCTCCTGCGCCGAGGCGATGCCCGGCAGGACCAGCGCCAATGCCACCGCCGCCGCACGCGCCCGCAGCCCCAGGCCGCGGCTCTGCAGCGAGAGCAACAGATCCGCCACGAGCAGCACGAGCGCCGCCGCCAGCAGCCAGGGTCCGAGGTCGCGCTCCGCCGGCACGCCGCCGATCCGCGTCTCCCGCGCACCGGAAGGCGTGGGCGCCGCCGCGCGCAGCTCCGGCAGATGGGCGGAGAGGTTCAGGGCGCGACGCTCCCCGCCCTCGCCCGGGGTGCCGTACCAGCCCGGCGGATGGCGCGGGTCGGGCGTCGTGGCATCGAGCCGCGCGGCCAGAATCGGCCCGGCGGCGGGTGGGGGGGCGCCCAGGCGGCCGAAACCGTCCAGCGTTTCAAGGGGCGCAAGCGGCGCCTCGCCCTCGCTGCCCGCCACGCCGGAAGAGAGCGCAACGATCCGGCGCAGCATGTCGATATAGAGGCCCGAGAGCGGCAGGTTCGACCAATCGGCATTCGCGGTGATGTGGAACAGCACGATCCGCCCGGCACCGCGGTTCTCGAAGGTGACCAGCGGCGTGCCGTCCGACAGCCGCGCCCAGCTCCGCTCGGCCAGACGCGGCACCGGCTCGGCCAGGACCTGGGTGGAGACCGTCACCTCCGCGGGCGGCGTCAGCCCGGCGAAGGGGCTGCCTTCAGGGAAGGGCGCCAGGGTTTGCGGCCGCTCCCAGGACAGGGCGCTGCCCAGAGCGCGCTCCCCGGCGCGCAGCGGCACCGGCAGAAGGGAATCGCCTCGCTCCGCCAGGCGGGGGCCGGCGAAACGCAGCAGCAGCCCGCCGCCCTCCACGAAGCGTGTCACCGCCTCCGTCTCCGCGTCATCGGCCAGGGGACGGTCAGCCAGGACCAGCACCGCCAAGCGGCGGGAGAGGAGCTGGTCCAGCGTTCCGCGCCGGATCTCGGCGGTGGGGGAGAGGGCGCGATCGATGTAGTAGAGCGCGCCGGTCAGCGGCGTGTCGGCCGCCTCCTCCTGCGCGGCCAGGAGGCCCACGGGGCGCCGGCGGAAACGCTCATCCAGAAGCACGACGCCGGCGGCGCCGGGGGCGTTCCCCTCCAGCACCAGCTGCGTGACGCTGTTGCGGATCTCGACAGGCAGCTCCAGCACGCCCTCCGCCTCGGTGGCGCCGGCGGCCAGGGGCAGGACGGCGCGGCCCAGGGCGCGGCCATCGGGCGTCATGGCCAGCACCGCGGCCTCCGCCGCAGGGCCACCGGGGGCGCGGCGCAGCCCAAGCACGAGCCGATCCGCCTCCGCGCGCGGCGGCGCGAGCACCCGGGCCGCGCCGGGGGCACCGCGCGCCACCTGAAGCGGGCCGCCCTCGGCCAGGGCTCCCATCAGCGCCGACCCGTCATCCCCGCCATGAGCAAGGCCATCCGTGACATAGAGGCTGGCGAAGGCGCCATTCCGCCAGGACCGAAGCCCGGCCAGCGCCGCCGCGCGGTCCGGCGCCCAGGGATGGGGGCGCAGGGCAGCTAGGCGCGCGCGCGCCTCCTCGGCCGGCATCCATGCGGTGGGGCGGGGTGGCTCGCCGGTCGCGCTGGGCGCGGTCGCCAGCAGGGCCACGCGCCGCCCGGCGCGGGATGCGGCATCCAGCGCCGCGCCGGCCGCCGCCATCCGGTCCGGCCAGTCGGGGGCCGAGGCCCAGCCATCATCTACCACCACCAGCAGCGGCGCGTCCTCCGGCTCGCCCTGCGCCGCATTCCAGATCGGGCGGGCGAGGCCCAGCACGATCAGCGCGGCCGCGACCAGCCGAAGCAGCAGCAGCCACCAGGGCGTGCGGGCGGGCGTCTCCTCCACGGCCGGCA
>DATCMG010000849.1:0-2932 GCA_036563555.1 Roseomonas sp.
GGCCGGCACGCTCTGCCTGGCCGCCCATGTTCACCGCAGCCCCGCCGCATCGAAACGCAGCGGGTTCTTCAAGTACTCAATAACAGCCGCGCGCTGATTTGGGGTGAACGATACGGCCGGAAAGGCGTGCCCACGATTCGAGTTGGCGGGCAGCGTGGTGTCGAAGCGGAACAGACCTGGCGCCTCGTCCGACACGAAGCCGATCCGCTTCGTGTCCAGCTCGCGGCCGCCGACCCAGAAAACGCGTGGCCGCTCCTCCGGTGGCCGAAGCAGGTCGTCCAGCGTGGGTACCGAGCCGTTGTGGAGAAATGGCCCCGTGGCCCAGATTCCCAGGAGCGGGCCGGCCTTCATCGCCTCACTGAAATTCTCCGGCGGTGCCCAACGCTCGGGCAGGAAACGCAGGAAGGGACGGTCTCGGCCGATGTCACAGATGCCACGCGCCTCGTAGCGGCCGGTCGGCTGCGGGATTTCGTTGATCATGCGGCGACTGAAGAAGGGTGCGCAGGCACGCGCCTCGCCGACATACAATAGCTCTCGGCGTGAAAGGCCGGCGGCCGCGGTGCCATTCTCCACGGCGGCTTTCACGGTCTGCAGGAAGTAGCCAGGCGCGGGCACCGAGGCGGCGCCGGCAAACAGATCTGCCAGCGGGCCAGTCTGGATCCGCCGGTCATTCAGGGCGCGCAAATAGGTTTCGTCGGTCCCGACCACCCGGAGGGGCACGCCGCTGACGCGGATATAGCTCTCCCCATCTGCCGATAGCCTTGGATCGGTGCGGCGGAAGGGCGGCATGTTGTGGCAGCCCTGGCAGTTTGCCCGAAAGAGTCGCTGCCCCTCGGTCCAGCGGGCTTCGTCGATGGCGCCGAAGCTTTCCTCGGGCCAGGATGGCGGGCGGAGCTTATCGACCCAGCTTTCCAAAGCGTGCAGGTCGCGGTAGCGGACCGAAGAGGTGAAGCGCGCGGGATCGCCTGGCCCCGTCAGCCGTATCTCACCGAACACGCCGAGCACCTCGCCGGCATTGCGGCCGATCGGACTGCTGGCGATGGGCGCCCACTGCACCCAGTCCAGCCGCGGTGTCAGCCAGAGGAACGGGTAAGACACGGGTGCGCGGGGCGCCTGGCGGTTTGCATCCAGCTGCTCCTGCGTGCCATGAAGATGCAGCACCGCGATGGCGTTGATGATCTGCCCCAGGGCGTCGACGCGCGAGAAGCCGGACACCACCGCGGGCCGCTGTACGGACCAATGCCGCGCGCTCCAATCAGCGTAGCGCCCGAAGGGTTCGCGTAGTGCTTCCTGAGTGGTGCCGATGCGCTCGGCGAGTTGCGCCAAACGGGCTGGGTTGCGGCGCGTCGCCTGGACCGCGGCATCGAGGTCGGCGCCGAAGCGATCGAAGTCGAAGGTGGCGGGCGCTCCATCGATGCGGAAGCGGGTACCGCGATGGGTGACCTCGTTGGTGTGGCATGCGGCACAGGTCAGGCCGAGCCAGCGGCCGGTGACGGGATGCACATCTGGCTCCACTGCGAAGCCGATCGGCAGTCGGTCGGGGTTGAGGCCGGTGCCGGCGTCATTCGCGGTGTAGAGCAGCCCGTAGCCCGAGAGGTTCTCTGGACTGGCAAAGCGGCCCCCGCCCTGACCGGCGGCCTCCAGAGCCAGGAACCAGGCCTGCGGAATCAGCCGGGAGCCCTGGGGCGTAAAGTGGAACTGAGACGAGAGGCGGGCATCCCACCCCTGGTCGAGGGTACGGATGGCGCCAGGCTCTGGCTCTGCGACAGGAAGTGTGGACGGGGCACAGGACCCAAGCAGAGGAAGTGCAGCCAAGGCAATGCGGCAGTTGATCCACCATCTCGGTGAGATTTCGACGCGCATGAGGCACCTCATTGCTGCCAAGCAAAGGCTAAATACGGCTTCGGGTCATTTCAACATCCATTTGTTGCCAGACTATCCGCTGCTCGCTACGCTTCGTGCGGGTGCGGGTGCGGGTGCGGGTGCGGGTGCGCGAATGTGAACTGCCCCAAAATGCGAGAGGGCTTTAAGATACTGCAGCACCTTGCCTGCCCTTGATGAGGCCGAGGCGGCATCGTCGGCATGAGTGTGGCCATCCTGAACGGCGTCCTCATCGCCGCGCGGTGCAGCATATGGCTCAAGCCGTGTGACATCACCGGCCAGCGCGCTCCGTGAGATCGAAATGCGTCACATCGTCAAGCGTGCCGCCGAACCAGGCGTCGATGCTGCAGGCGCGATCCCCCTGCGCGATCATGCGCCCCGCCTCGTCCAGCAGGAGCGGCAGGTCGTGCCCGGGCAGCAGCAGCGTGCCAGGCACCGCGCGCCAGGCTGCATTCAGGCGTGCAATGGAATCAGCATGAGCGGCCGCGTCCAGCGTCATGTCCGCCCGTCCTGTCGTCAGCTCTGAGCGGTTCTTGGCTACGTCGGCCGAGAAGATCGTCGGCGGCTCTCCCTCCAGCACGAAAACGAGGTGATGCAGCGTGTGGCCCGGCGCGGTGAAGCAGGTAATGCCGGGCAGGCCTGTCTCGCCGTCCTGAAGACGACGCAACCGCGCGTGCCGGGCCAGTTCGCGAATGGTGAACTCGGGATAGAGGGGATCCCCATCCGGTAGGGCAAGCGCCGCTTCCAGCTCCGCTGCACCGACATGGAGGGTGGCGCGCGGGAACATCGGCCAGTTGATGCAGTGGTCGTAATGCAGATGGGTGAGCAGGAGGTCCGTTACCTGCTCCGGCGCGACACCTGCCGCCGCGAGCTGCGTCAGCAGCCTGCGCCGGGCGCCGAAGCCGCCTGTGTCCAGCAGGGCGATGCGTCCCTCGGGACCGCGCGCCAGGGCCACCGTGCTCCAGCCCAGCCCGCCATGGAACTTGGACTTACCGGGATAGCCCTGCAGCAGCGTCTCCATCGTCCAGGTCATTGCCTCATTCTCCTCCTG
>DATCMG010000854.1:0-3693 GCA_036563555.1 Roseomonas sp.
TGAACGCCGTGGCGCGTCCCCCGGAAGGCCCGGGCCCCGGCCTGCCCCCCATGCGCCCGCGCCACCCCCGTGCGCGCAGCGGCACCTTCGGCGTGCTGGATATCGGCAGCACGAAGATCGTCTGCATCATCGCGCGGATCGAGCCGGATGGGATGGCCCGCGCGCTCGGCTATGGCTGGCAGCGTGCCCATGGCGTGAAGGGCGGCAACCTCGTCGATCTCCAGGCCGCCGAGCGGTCCATCCGCGCCGCGGTCGCGCATGCGGAGGAGATGGCGGAAACGAAGCTCTCCGGTGTCATCGTCAACCTCTCCTGCGGGCAGCCGGAGAGCAGGCAGCACCATGTGCAATGGACGATCGGCGGCCGCGCCGTGACCGAGGCGGATTTGCGCGCCATGGTCGGCGAGGGCCGGCGACGCATGGCGGAGGAGGGCCGCGAGGCCGTCCATGCCCTGCCGCTCGGCTTCACCCTGGATGCGACGCCCGGCGTCGCCGACCCGCGCGGCATGATCTGCGAGAGCCTGGGCGCGCGGCTGCATCTGGTGGACGCCGCCTCGGCCTCGCTCCGCAATCTCGGCACCGGCCTCGCCCGCTGCGACCTCGAGGTGGAGGAGCCGGTCTCGGCCCCCTATGCCGCGGCCCTTTCCGCCCTGACCGAGGATGAGCGGGAGTTGGGCGGGACGGTGATCGACATGGGTGGCGGCACCACCTCCATCGCCGTGCTGCATGAGGGGATGCTGCTGCACACCGCGCAGGTACCGGTGGGCGGCTGGCAGGTGACGAACGACCTCGCCCGCGGCCTCTCCACCCCGCTCGACCAGGCGGAGCGGCTGAAGACCATGCATGGCAGCATGCTCGGCACCATCGAGGACGAGCGCGAGATGCTCGCCCTCTCCCAGATGGGCGAGGACGGGGAGATCCTGTCGCGCGTGCCGCGGGCGCTCATGCTCTCGATCATCCGCCCCCGCGTCGAGGAGACGCTGGAGTTGATCCGGGACCGTCTGGCCGAGGCGAATCTCGGCCCCGAGGCCGGGCAGCGCGTGGTGCTGACAGGCGGCGCGAGCCAGCTCGTCGGCGTGCGCGAGGCGGCTGCGCGGATCCTTGGCCGGCAGGTTCGGCTCGGGCGTCCGCAGATCGTGCGCGGGCTGCCGGAAGCCTTCCACGCACCGGGTTTCGCGACGACGCTCGGGCTGGTGGCCTGGGGCGGCGGCGAGGGACGGCCGGTACTTGATTTCGACCACGGCCCGCAGGGATCGCGGGGCGTTCTTGCGCGTTTCGTCAATTGGCTCCGGGACCGTGTGTGATGCATAAGGTCCCGGGGGCGATTCGTATTCATCGCGTCTTCGAAGGGGGCTAGAACGATGACGCTGAACCTGACCATTCCACGTCAGCAGCATACGGACTTCACGCCACGGATCACCGTGATCGGCGTGGGCGGCGCCGGATGCAATGCGGTCAACAACATGATTGGCATGGGGCTGGACGGGGTCGAGTTCCTCGTCGCCAACACCGATGCCCAGCAGTTGGTGGCCAGCCGCGCCGAGCGCCGCGTGCAGCTCGGCCCGCATCTGACGCAGGGGCTCGGCGCCGGCGCCAAGCCCGAGATCGGCCGCGCGGCGGCGGAAGAGGCCACCGAGGACCTCGCCCGCCATCTCGAAGGCGTGCACATGATCTTCATCACCGCCGGCATGGGCGGCGGCACCGGCACGGGGGCGGCGCCGGTGATCGCCCGCATGGCGCGCGAGCGCGGCGTGCTGACGGTCGGCGTGGTGACGAAGCCCTTCGACTTCGAGGGCCCGAAGCGCCGCCGCGCGGCCGACCAGGGGCTCGAGGAGCTTCAGCAGTATGTCGATACGCTGATCGTCATCCCGAACCAGAACCTGTTCCGCAAGGCGAATGAGCGCACAACCTTCGCCGAGGCCTTCAAGATGGCCGACGACGTCCTCTACATGGGCGTGCGCGGCGTGACCGACCTGATGGTCAACCCCGGCCTCGTGAACCTCGACTTCGCCGACATCCGCACCGTCATGGCCGAAATGGGCAAGGCGATGATGGGCACGGGCGAGGCCGAGGGCGAGGACCGCGCGGTCAAGGCCTCCGAGGCCGCGATCAGCAACCCGCTGCTGGAGGACACCTCCATGCGCGGCGCCCGCGGCGTGCTGATCAACATCACCGGCGGCTACGACATGACGCTGTTCGAGGTCGACGAGGCCGCGAACCGCATCCGCCGCGAGGTGGACGAGGATGCGAACATCATCTTCGGCTCCTCGGTGGATGAGACGCTGAACGGCCGCCTGCGGGTTTCCGTGGTGGCGACCGGCATCGACGCGGTGGTCGAGGCCCAGGCCGAGGCGCAGCCCGCCGAGCAGCCCCGCGTGGTGGCGATCAGCGGCGGCGCGGCGGTGGCGCCGCCGACGGGCTTCCCGCCCGGCGCCCCCCAGGCCCCGGCCATGCGCCCGGCGGCGATGCAGCCCGGCGCAGGGCGCCCGGCCTCCGTGGTCGGCGCGCCCCGCCCGATGTCGATGGCCCCGGCCGTCACGCCGGTCCCGGCACCGGCGCCTCATGCCGGCCCGCGCCTGCCGGTCGGCGCGCGCCGCGCGGCGACCATCGAGACCACCGGCATGCCGGTGGAGCCGATGGTAGAAATGCAGCCCCCGGCCGCGGCCCCCGTGCCGGCGCCCTCCCTGAACGCCGCCCCTGCCCCGCGCGTGGTGCCGGCCCCGCATTCCCCGGCGCTGACCGGCGGTCTGGGCGGGATCTTCCGCCGCGCCACGGGCATCGGCGGCATTCGCCGGGTTCTTCCGGAGCAGGCAGAGGGTCCGCAGGCCCCTGCCCCCCGGGCCCAGCCGCAGGAGGACCAAATGGGGCTCGACATCCCCACCTTCCTCCGCCGCCAGGGGAACTAAGCCAGGGAACCAGATTCCGCCCGACAGCGGAACGAGTTTCGAAGGGCCTCGCCGGGTGACCGGCGAGGCCCTTTGTCTTTCTAAAAAATCCAACTAGGTCAATTGGTTACATCGAAATACGGAGAAACAACGCTTGACTGGAAGTGGCCGTGCTGCAGTGCGACGTTCCCTTCTGCCGGAGCGTTGATCCCGGCACGGAACAGTTTTGCCGGGGTTCTCCATGGACGGCTTCTTCCCGATCAGCACCGCTCGCGCACGGACGCTCAAGTCCGCGATCGGCTGTGTCGGCGTCGGCCTGCACTCGGGCGCGCGCGCCACGCTGACGCTGCGGCCGGCCGAGGCCGGGCATGGCATCGTCTTCCGCCGCACCGATCTCGGCCTGGACATCCCCGCCCGCCACGACCAGGTGACCGATACCCGCCTCTGCACCGCCATCGGCGAGGGCGCGGCGCGGATCGGCACGATCGAGCATGTGATGGCGGCGCTGGCCGCCCTTGGCGTGACGGACGTGCTTGTCGAGGTGGACGGGCCCGAGATCCCGATCCTTGACGGCTCCTCCGGCCCTTTCGTCTTCCTGCTGGACTGCGCCGGCGTGGTCGACCTGGATGCGCCTGCCGGCGCGATCGAGGTGCTGCGGACAGTGCGCGTGACCGAGGGCGAGGGCCCGGACGCGGCCTGGGTTGAGCTTTCCCCCTCCCAGGGGCCAGGCTTCGAGGCGGAGCTGAGCATCGATTTCGGCGCCACCGCCATCGGCCGCCAGTCCCTCGCCATGCGGGTGACCGAGGATGGG
>DATCMG010000859.1:0-5008 GCA_036563555.1 Roseomonas sp.
GGATATCGGCGGCGAGACGGTCGGCCTGATCACCTATATGCGGACCGATGGCGTCCAGATGGCACGCGAGGCCATCATGGGCATCCGCGACCATGTGAAATCCGCCTTCGGGCCGGACTACCTGCCCGTCGCGCCGCGCGAATACTCCTCCAAGGCGAAGAACGCCCAGGAGGCGCATGAGGCCGTCCGCCCGACAGATGTCAGCCGCACGCCGCAGCAGGTGGCCCGCTACCTCAACCCGGATCAGCGCCGCCTTTACGATCTCGTCTGGAAACGCGCCGTCGCCAGCCAGATGCAGTCCGCCGAAATGGACCAGACGGCGGTGGATCTCGACGATGCCGCCGGGAAGGCACGGCTCCGCGCCACCGGCCAGGTCATCGCCTTCGACGGCTACCTCAAGCTCTACCGCGAGGACATCGACGATAGCCGCCTGGCCGCCGATGACGAGAACCGCACCCTTCCCCCGATGCGCGAAGGCGAGGAGCCCAAGCGCGGCGAGGTGACGGCGAACCAGCATTTCACCCAGCCCCCGCCCCGCTACTCCGAGGCGTCGCTGGTGAAGAAGATGGAGGAGCTCGGCATTGGCCGCCCCTCTACCTATGCCTCGATTCTCCAGACGCTGCAGGACCGCGAATATGTCCGCATCGAGCAGCGGCGCTTCATTCCGGAAGATCGTGGCCGGCTGGTCACCGCCTTCCTCGTCTCCTTCTTCGAGCGCTACGTGGACACGAACTTCACGGCGGCGCTGGAGGAGAAGCTCGACGACATTTCCGGCGGCCGGGCCGAGTGGCGCGAGGTGATGCGCGAGTTCTGGAACCACTTCCGCGAAGCCGTGGATGCGACTAAGGACCTCAAGATCAGCGATGTCATCGACGCGCTGGACGAGGATCTTGGGCCCCATTTCTTCCCGGCGAATGAGGGTGGCACGGACCCGCGCCTTTGCCCGAACTGCCAGGCCGGCCGCCTCGGCCTGCGCCTGGGCCGCACGGGAGCCTTCATCGGCTGCTCGAACTATCCGGAATGCCGCTATACCCGCCCCCTCGCCGTCCCCGGCGCCGAGGGCGAGGAAGCGGCCAATGATGGCCCGCGCAGCCTGGGGACCGATCCGGCCACCGGCCAGGAGGTTTCGGTCCGCCGAGGCCCTTATGGTCTCTATACCCAGCTCGGCGAGCCCGGCACGGATGAGAAGGGCAAGCCCACCAAACCTCGCCGCGCATCGCTCCCGCGCGGCATGGATCCGGACACGCTGACGCTCGAACGGGCGCTGGCGCTGCTGAACATGCCCCGCGTTATCGGCATGCACCCCGAGACCGGCGAGGAGATCACGGCGAATCTCGGCCGCTTCGGCCCCTATCTCAAGATGGGCGCCCTGTCGCAGAGCATCCAGCCGGGCGACGACATCCTCTCCATCGGCATGAACCGCGCGATGGAACTGCTGGCAAATGCCAAGCCGCGCGGCATCACCCTGGGCAACCACCCGAAGGATGGTGCGCCGGTCGAGGTGAAGCGTGGCCGCTTCGGCCCATTCGCCCAGCATGGAAATACCGTCGCCTCCCTGCCGCGTGGCGTGCAGATGGAGGACTTCACCCTCGACCAGGCGGTCGCGCTTCTTGCGGAGAAGGGGAAGGTCCTGGCCCCGAAAAAGGGTGCTGCCGGCCGTAAGGCCCCGGCGAAGAAGGCAGCCTCCCCGGCGGCCGAGGCGGCCCCGCGGGCGGCCGAGGCGGCCCCGCGGAAGGCCCCTGCCCGTGCCGCCAAGCCCGCCGCCAAGGCACCGGCGAAAAAGCCGGCCGCCAAGAAGGCTCCGGCGAAGGCGGCGGCGAAGCCCGCCACCCGCACAAAGCGGTCGGGCTGACTTGGCCACGCGCCCGCCCCGCAAGCCCCGGAGGGGCGGCCCCGGCCCGGCCGGCCGCGATGCCCCGCCGGGCGGGCCAGGGGCAGAGGGCCGCAAGACGCCTGACCGCAGCAAGGGCCCGCCCCGCCGCACCGTCTCCGGGGAACCCAACCCCCTGCCCAGCCGGGATGAGTTGCGCGCATTTCTCCGCACCGCCACCGGCCGGGTCGGCAAGACGGAGATCGCCCGTCATTTCGGCCTCTCGACGGATCAGCGTCCGGCCCTGCGCGCGCTGATGGCCGAATTGAAGGAAGAGGGCAGCATCGCTCCCGTCGGCCGCCGCACCATCCGCCACAGCGCCAACCTGCCCGACATGGCCGCGCTGGAAATCTTCGGCACCGATGCCGATGGCGAGCCCATGGCCCGCCCCATCACCTGGGAAGGCGGCGAGAAGCCGGTCGTCTACATGCGCCCCGAACGCGCAGGGCAGCCCGCTTTGGCGCCGGGCGATCGCGTGCTCGCCCGCATTACCCGGATCGGCGGCAACAAATACGAAGGTCGCACCTTCAAGCGCATCGGCACCGGCTCCCCATCGCGCATCCTCGGCATCTATGGCAGCGGGCTGGTCGAGCCCGTGGACCGCCGCGCCCGTGCCAGTTGGGTCATCCCGCCTGGCCAGGAGAACGGCGCGGAGGATGGCGAGCTGGTGCAGGCCGAGCCGATCCCGGGCGGCAGCCGGGAGCGCTTCATGGGTCCGGCGCCCGCACGGATCGTCGAGCGCCTCGGCCGCATGGACGATCCGCGCGCCATCTCCCGCCTCTGCATTGCCGCCCACCGCATCCCCGACGAGTTCCCCGAGGATGTCTTGAGGGCGGCCGAGCGCGCGCAGCCCGTCCCCCTCGGCACCCGCGACGACCTGCGCGACGTGCCGCTGGTCACCATCGATGGCGAGGATGCCCGCGATTTCGACGACGCGGTCTTCGCCGAGCCGGATGGCGACGGATGGCGCATCATCGTCGCCATCGCCGATGTCGCCCATTACGTCCGCCCGGACGCGCCGCTGGACCGCGAGGCGCAGAAGCGCGGCAATTCCGTCTACTTTCCCGACCACGTCGTGCCGATGCTGCCCGAGGCCCTCTCGAACGGCCTGTGCAGCCTGAAGCCCGAGGAGGATCGCGGCTGCCTTTATGTCGAGATGCGCTTCGACCGGGATGGCGCAAAGACGGGCCATCGGTTCGGCCGTGGCCTCATGCGCTCCGCCGCGCGCCTGACCTATGAGAAGGTGCAGGCCGCACGCGACGCCGGTGAGGATGCCGGGTTGGGGAAGGGCCATATCGCCCGCCTCTACGGTGCCTTCGACGCCCTGCTCGCCGCCCGGCTGCGCCGCGGCACCCTGGATCTCGACATTGCGGAGCGCCGCGTCATCCTCGACGCCTCCGGCAAGGTCCTCTCCGTCGCCCCGCGCCCGCGCCTCGACAGCCACCGGCTGATCGAGGAGTTCATGGTTGCAGCCAATGTCTGCGCCTCCGAGGAGCTGGAGCGGCTGCACATGCCCTGCATGTACCGCGTCCATGACCGCCCCTCGGACGAGAAGATGGAGACGCTGCGGGGCTTTCTCGCCGGCTTCGGCATCACCCTGCCGCCATCCAACCTCGTGAAGCCGCGCGACTTCGCCCGCATCCTCGACAAGATGAAGGACGCGCCCGAATCGCGCCTGGTCAGCGAGACGATCCTGCGCGGCCAGTCCCAGGCCGAGTACAACCCCGAGAATATCGGCCATTTCGGCCTCGCCCTGCCGCGCTACGCCCATTTCACCAGCCCGATCCGCCGCTATGCCGACCTGCTGGTGCATCGCGCCCTCGTCCGTGGCCTGAAGCTTGGCGATGACGGCCTGACCGAGGCAGAAGCCGCCGGCATGGCGGAGGCCGGCGAGCACATCACCAAGACGGAGCGCCGCGCCGCGCTGGCCGAGCGTGACGCGGTGGACCGCTACCTCGCCGCCTACATGGCAGACCGGGTGGGCGCGCATTTCTCCGCGCGCGTTTCGGGCGTGACACGCTTCGGTGTCTTCGTGACACTGGAGGAGAATGGCGCCAGCGGAATCGTTCCGATGGCCGCCCTGCCGGACGACCAATGGTTCCACGAGGAAGCGGCGATGCGCCTGATCGGCCGCCGCACGGGATTGACCCTCACGCTCGGCCAGGAGGTCGAGGTGCGGCTGGCCGAGGCGGTGCCGCGCACGGGCAGCCTGTCCTTCCAGATCATGCAGGGCGACCCACGCGGCACGGCTCCGCCGCGCAAGGGCGTGCCCCCACGCGGGCGGCAGAGGATCACGGACCGCAAGCCGAAGTCCGGCCACCCCGGCAAGGTGGCTGGCAAGGCGAAGCGCCCGCGCTGAACCGCCGCCCCCTGGCGCGCGCATGGCGCGGCGCGGCCCGCCTTGCCATCCCCGTGGCCGCCCTGCTGTTCGCGGTGCTGCCGGCACGCGCGCAGGATTTCCGCCCGACCCTGCGCACCGCCTTCACCGCCATCGCTGAACGCCATCTGGAGGAGACGGAACCCACTCTCGTCGGGCTCTGGGCCCTGCGCGGGCTGGAGGCGATCGACCCCTATCTCTCCGCGGCCCGGCGCGGCCCCGCCCTCGTGCTCGGCTTCTCCGACCAGCTTGCCGCCGACCGCCTCGCCGGCGACACTCCAGTTTCGGTCGCGGATGCCGTGGCCGCCCTCTTTACCGAGGCGGAGCGCCAATCCCCCGCCCTTCGTCGTGCCGGCCGCCCGGCAATGCTCCAGGCCGGCTTCGAGGAGGTGTTCAACCATCTCGATCCCTATAGCCGCTACACGACGGCCACCGAGGCGCATCGGGGCCGTGAGAGGCGCCTGGGCGCCATGGAAATCGGGATCACCCTGGGGCGCGGGCCACGCCGCAGCGTCGTCATTGCCCAGGTGACCCCTGGCAGCACGGCGGAGCGCGCCGGTCTCCGTGCCGGGGACATCGTCCTGGAGGCGGACGGCATCGCCCTCTCCGCGGCGGACCTCGATGAGGCCCATGGCGTGCTGGAAGGTCCGCCCGGCAGCAGCGTCCTCCTCTCCATCCGGCGCGGGCGCCGCCACATGGATGTGCTCCTCACCCGCCGCGCCGCGCCGCGCCTCTCCGTCTCCGCCCGGGCGCGGGATGGT
>DATCMG010000868.1:0-9592 GCA_036563555.1 Roseomonas sp.
CCCATACCGATGACGAGAACCTTGAGCGCGCGCACCGAACCCTCCGAAACCTTGCCCGAAACCCTGGAATTCACCGCCACCCCCGCCCAGGCGGGGGAGCGGCTGGACCGGGCCTTCGCCGGCATGGGCGGTCTCTCCCGCTCCCGCGTCAAGGCACTGGTCGAGGCGGGCCACGCGGCGCGCAACGGCACTGCCACCACCGATCCTTCCGAATCGCTCCGCCCCGGCGCGCGCTACACCCTTGCGGTCCCGCCGCCGGAGGCCGCCACCCCCCTCCCCCAGGCGATGAACCTGGCCATCCTTTTCGAGGACCGGGACCTGATCGTGCTCGACAAGCCCGCAGGCCTCGTCGTCCATCCCGCCCCGGGTCATGCCGAGGGCACGCTCGTGAATGCTATCCTCGCTCATGCCGGGGAGGAGTTGTCGGGAATCGGGGGCGAGAAGCGGCCCGGCATCGTCCACCGGCTCGACAAGGACACGAGCGGCGTGATGGTCGTGGCCAAGTCCGAAGTCGCCCACCACGCCCTCTCCACCGCCTTCGCCGAGCGCGACCTGGAGCGCAGCTACCTGGCCTTGGCCTGGGGCACCCCCTCCCCCGTCTCGGGCAGCGTGGAGGCCCCGATCGGGCGCCATCCAGCGGACCGCAAGCGCATGGCGGTTGTCACCCGGGGCGGCAAGCACGCCCTGACCCATTACGCCACGGAACGCGCCTGGGGGGCCGCCTGCGCCCTGATCCGCTGCCGCCTGTCCACCGGCCGCACCCACCAGATTCGCGTCCACATGGCCCATATCGGTCATCCATTGGTCGGTGATCCCGTCTATTGCCGCCGCACCCCGGGCGCGGCGCGGGGCCTGCCCGAGGGGGCGCGCGATACGTTGCTGGCCTTCCCCCGGCAGGCACTGCACGCCCAGTCCCTGGGCTTCCGGCATCCCGTGACCGGCCAGGCCTTGTCGTTTTCCTCACCGATTCCGCCCGATATGGCTGCGCTGATCACCGCACTGGACGTCGGCGCATGAGGCTGTTGCGGGGCTGAACTGCGCCTCATGCGGAAGTAACCAGACTGTTTCAGTCGGGTTTTTCTTGCGAACAGGGCGGGAATAAATTACAAGCTCGACAGCTTCAGCGGCCGGGCGCCATGCATGGGTGCCATGGGGAAAGACCCGCCAATCTCCTTCGCTTTCGCGAAAACATCGGGGATGGCGGGCGTTCTTGATGGGCTCAGGGCCCAGCACGCGGGAGCAAGGTACGGATCTCCCGTGCCGATCTTCAGCCGTCCGCGCGCCCGCCATTCCCGGGGGCAGCCCGGCCGGTTCAGGAGGCAGATGCGTTTATGGCTTCCACTTCGATGATTCCTATCGCCCCCGAGGGCAATCTCTCCCGCTACCTGCAGGAGATCCGCAAATTCCCGATGCTCGCGCCGGAGGAGGAGTTGAACCTCGCCAAGCGCTGGCGCGACAACCACGATGAGGGCGCGGCCCACAAGCTGGTCACTTCGCATCTCCGCCTCGTCGCGAAGATCGCCATGGGCTACCGCGGCTACGGCCTGCCGGTGGGCGAGCTGATCTCCGAGGGCAATGTCGGCATGATGCAGGCGGTGAAGCGGTTCGATCCGGACCGCGGCTTCCGCCTGGCTACCTATGCCATGTGGTGGATCCGCGCCGCGATCCAGGAATACATCCTGCATTCCTGGTCGCTGGTGAAGATGGGCACCACCGCCGCGCAGAAGAAGCTGTTCTTCAACCTGCGCCGGCTGAAGGGCCAGATGGCCGCGCTTGAGGAGGGTGACCTCAAGCCCGAGCAGGTGGAGAAGATCGCCCGCGTCCTGCAGGTGCCGGAGCAGGATGTGGTTTCGATGAACCGCCGCCTCGCCAGCCCCGACAATAGCCTCAACTCCCCCATCCGCGCCGACAGCGAGGGTGAGTGGCAGGATTGGCTGGTGGATGAGAGCGAAAGCCAGGAGACGGAGCTTGCGGACCGGGAGGACATGTCCAACCGCCGCGACCTGCTCAACAGCGCCCTGAGCACGCTCAATGACCGGGAGCGCCACATCCTGATCGAGCGCCGCCTCAAGGACGAGCCGACCACGCTCGAGGAACTGTCCCAGCAATACAACATCTCGCGCGAGCGAGTGCGGCAGATCGAGGTTCGTGCCTTCGAGAAGCTGCAGAAGAACATGAAGACCCAGATCGTGGAGCGGCGGCTCCAGGTCACCTGATCCGGTCACGCGGTCTGAGTGGAACAAGGGAGAGGGCGGCGGAGCGATCCGCCGCCCTTTTTCCATGCGGCCTTCAGTTGGTGGCCACGCGCCGATCCTTTCCCAACAGCAGCAACAGGCCACCCAGGCAGCCGAGTCCACCAGCCAGGAACACCGCGGGATATCCGCCAATCCCGACGATCAACCCTGCCAGGGGGCCGGACAGGCCGACCGCCACGTCCAGGAAGGCGCTGAAGCTCGCGATCGCCAGGGCGCGGCTTGCCTCGGGCACGCGCCGTACCGCCTCCACACCCATGGCCGGGAAGATGAGAGAGAAGCCCGCCCCGGTCAGCGTCGCGCCGAGCAAGGCCAGAGGCGCGTTGGGCGCGGTCCAGAGCAGGGCCTGGCCCAGGGCCTCCACGATCAGGGATCCGGCCGCCACGCGCCGTCCGCCCAGCCTGTCCGGCAAGCGGGAGAGGAACAGGCGCACGAGGATGAAGCCGATCCCGAATCCAGTGAGGGCGAGCCCTGCCCCCTCCCATCCACGGCTGGCGAAATAAAGCGCGACGAAGCTGCCCAGCACGGCCTGCGGCGCCGTCCCGAGGCAGAGCACCAGCCCCTGCCGCCAGACGAGCCCGAACACCCCGGCGAAAGAGGTGCGGCGTCCCGTTGCGGCCGGCATGACGGCCGGTTGCAACATCGCGATGCAAAGCCCGGCAAGAGGCAGCGCCATGGTCGCGACCGCGACGCCCTCGAAGCCGAAGCGGGACATGATCGCCAGCCCCAGCGGCGCCCCGAGGCCGAGGGCGGTGAACATGGCAACGCCCTGCCAGGTCATCACCACCCCCGTCCGCCGCGCGCCGAGCGTCAGGATGCCCCAGGTCATCGTCGCGGTGAGGAAGAGGCTCTCCGCAGGCCCCATGATCAGCCGCCCGAGCATGAGCACGGCGAGCGAGATCTGGGGATCCGCGATGAAACCGGAGGCGAGATAGGTCAGCCCGGACAGGGCAGCGAGCGGCAGGCCGATCAACGCCGCCCATTTCGGCCCGCGCCTGTCGATCAGCGACCCCGCCCATTGCCGCGTCAGGATCGTGCCCAGGGATTGCAGCCCCACCACCCAGCCGGCGGTGACGAGGCTGAAGCCCAGCCCGTCATGCACACGCAGGGACAGCACGGGCAGCGGCAGCGCGATGGCGAGGAAACCGGTGAGGACGATCGCGACGAAGGGCGCCAGCCGCCACGCCGAAACAGGTTCTGGATTCATGGCGAAGCGCCTCTCTCAGGGCCCGGAATGGCCCGTGGGCGCGTTGGATGACGCTAACGCTTGCGGCCGGCGGCTTCGCCGGGCGCTGCCTTCTGCCCGTCCCGCTGAAATCCCGTCAACCCGGCTGGGGCGGCCACTCTCGGCCGCCGCGTTCCATGTTCAGCGCTGCTTCCCGAGAACTTCGGTCCAGCGCGCCAGCTCGGATTCGTAATAGGCCTGGCCCGCGGCCGGGCTCGCGCTGGATGTCGGCTCGATGCCCAGGTTCCGGAACGGACCCTGCACCGCCGGGCTCGCGATTGCCGCCACGGCGGCGGCATGCAGCGCCTCGACCGCCTCCGCGGGCGTGCCGCGCCGCACGAAGGCGCCGTTCCAGGACCGCATTTGCGCGGCCGCCGGAAGCCCCAGCTCACCGAAAGCCGGCACATCCGGCAGCCCAGCCGCACGGCGCTCCTGCATGACGGCGAGGATGCGCACCTTGCCCTCCGCCGCCGCACCGGCATGGTAGCTGGCCGAGGGGTCGAACATGGCCTGCGTATCGCCGGCCATCAGCGCCTGGAACGCCTCGGCGCCGCTGCGATACTGCACCGGCTCGAACCGCCCGCCGGCCACGCGGAACAGCAGCTCCGGCCCGAGATGCGATGAGGTGCCGACGCCGGCCGTGCTGATGGGAACGGCATCCGCCTTCGCGCGCGTGATCAGCTCCGCCATGCTCGTGATGCCGGACTTCGCGCTGGCCAGGACCACGATGGGCAGGGCGGTGAACTGGCTCACCGTCTGCAGGTCATGGCGAGGGTCATAGCCAAGGCTCGGCAGCAGCGACGGATTGGTCGTCAGATGGATGCCGGAGAAGCCCAGGGTGTGGCCATCCGCGGGGGCCTGCAGCGTGGCGAGCGTCGCGATGTTGCCGGATGCGCCCGGCCGGTTGTCCACCACGACAGGCACGCCGAGGTGCCGGCCCATTTCCGCCGTGACCAGCCGCACGACCGTGTCGGACACGCCCCCAGCGGCAAAGCCGAGAAGGAAGCGGACAGGCCGGTCAGGTTTCCAGCCACCTTGCGCCCCGGCCCGACGAGCCAGGCCCACGCCCAGCGCGGCGCCCGCCATCATTCGACGACGTGAGATCATGCGTTTTCCCCCGGAGGAGCCGTGCGCCCCTTCGCTTTTCGGGAGCATCCTCCGCGATAGTGAGGCTTCTAAGCAATACCTGCCGAAGGTCAGGCCAGCGGCGGCCCCAGGGCGTCTAGCACCTGGCGTGACGGCGCGATCCCGAGGCCCGGCGCGGATGGCAGGGCCATGGCCGCGCCACGAAGCGCTGGCCCATCGGCCAGGTCGCGCGCCAGGAAACGCCCCATGGACAGTCCGCAATCCGGCAAGGGGGCCGGCAGCAGCGCCGCCACATGCAGCGTCGCCGCCGTGCCGACCGCACTTTCCAGGCTCACTGTGACCGTCGCCTGGACCCCGGCCTCCACGGCGCTGGCGATCGCGCGCGCGGCCCGATCGGGCCCGCCGAGGCGCTGCGGCTTCAGGATGAGCACATCGGCCGCGCCAGCTTCCAGGATGGCGGCGATGCTCGCGGGATCGGTGGCGCTCTCGTCCAGGGCGACCCGCACGGGGCTGGCCCGCCGGAAGGCGGCCATTTCCGCCAGGGAACAGCCCGCGGGCAGCGGCTGCTCGACATAGTCCAGCCCAAAGCCCGCCAGTTCGCGCAGATGCTCCAGGGACCAGTCCGGATGCCAGGATTCGTTGGAATCCAGCCGAAGCGCCACGTCAGGCGCCGCCTCCCGGATGGCGGCGACGCGCGCGAGATTCGCAGCGCGATCCTCCCAGCACTTCACCTTTAGTGTGCGGAATCCTTCCGCCACCAGGGCCGAGGCCCGCCCCGCCGCCTCTTCGGCCGTCTTCTCGGTAACCAGCGCGTTGACGGGCACCTCCGCCGCGACCGGGTGGCCCGCCAGGAAGCGGCCAAGCCCCTGCCCCGCCGCCGCAGCCCGGGCGCTCAGCCAGGCTGTGGCAATCCCGCAGCGCAGTTCCGCCTGTGGCCCGGCACGGTCCAGCTGCCCGAGGAAATCATCAGCCTCGACGGGCAGCCCAGACACGAGCCGGTTGCCCTCCTGCGCCAGAAGCCCGGCGTTGACCGGCGCATGGATCGGCGGCGCGCATTCCCCGAAACCTTCCACGCCCCAGGCCGACACACGGACCAGCACGCCACGCCGTTCCCGTTGGACGCCTCCGGCCCAGTGATACTCGGTTGCGAGCGGGAGGGCGTAGGGCCAAAGCGCGATCTGAGCAGGCATAACTGACCCGTGCGGGAGAACTCGGCCGGACGGGATCCGGCCCCTGGCTCATGCCGCAGGCCGGCCATCCGGTCCAGCGAGATGTCGGGTCGGCTCAGGAACGCCCTGCTCTCCGGCACGTTGCCCGATCAGCCGCCTCCATGCCGCCCATTCGCCATGACGATTGGCCGCAGGCGGCCGCGAGCACCAGATTAAGGTGGAAGGAGCCCCGCCATGCCCGACACCAACCCCGCCCCGCAGAGCCAGCCCGTGACCGCCCCTGCCGGGCTGCGCATCGGCCACACCCATCTGAAGGTCTCGAACCTGGATCGCTCGCTTGCCTTCTGGCGGGACGTGATCGGGCTGGAGGAGACCACCCGCTATCCCGGCGCCGTCTTCCTCTCCGCCGGTGGCTACCACCACCACATCGCCCTCAACACCTGGGAGAGCGCGGGCGGCCCGCCGCCGGCGCCGGGCACCACGGGGCTGTTCCATGTGGCCCTGCTCTATCCTGATCGCGCCTCCCTCGCCCGCGCGGTGAAGGCGGTGCTCCAGGCCGGCATCCGCCTCGATGGCGCCTCGGATCATGGCGTGTCGGAGGCCATTTATCTCCGCGACCCCGACGAGAACGGCGTCGAACTCTATGTGGACCGCCCGCAGGAGGCCTGGCCGCGCAACCCGGACGGGTCGCTCGGCATGTTCACCCGGAGGCTGGACCTGGCCGGGCTGCTGGCCGAAGCGGGCTGATCCAGGAGGGCCGCTTGAAGGCAGGAAGCGGTCCGGGTTCCGCGGAACCCGGCCGCAGCCTGCGGATCAGGGGAAGGTGACGTCGGCCACGCTGCAGAGATCCACGCCGCGCCGCTCCTCGGCAGCCCGGTCCTCATATTCCACGCGGATGTCATAGGTGCACTCGCCGGCAGGCAGGCGGATGGCGAAGCTGCCGCCCGGCGGCACCACCGCATTGCCCAGCCGGTCCTGGCCCCAGTTGCTCTCCGAACTGGGTGAGGCGCGCAGCACCTGGATCGTCTTGCCCGTCCGGTTCACGAGGTTGAAGGATGGGTTGCCCGTCCGCCCGGCCCGTGCCGTGCCGCGCTTGCCGCCTGTCCCGCCGCCCTGCTGGTCGCCGAAAACCACCTCGTTCAGCGGGCAGGTATCGATCGCCCGCCGTTCCTCCGATCTGCCGCCTTCATAGACCGCGCGGATGTCGTTGATGCACTGGCCCGCCGGCAACCGCACGGGGAAGGAACGGCCATTCTCCAGCACCGCGTTGCCCAGCAGATCCCGCCCCCAGTTGTTGACCTGCGCCGAGGAGACATAGAGTTCCTGGATCGTCTGGCCGGAGCGGTTCACGACATTGAAGCTCGGGTCGTCCTGCGCGATGGCCGGCGATGCGGCCAGCCCAGACAGCAGGCCCGACAGCAGGAGCGTCAGCGCCAGCACACCCCGGCGCAGGATCGGCAACGGCATGTGATTCGTCTCCGTGTGACTCGATGCGAGAGATTGGCGGCGCGACCGCCACCGCAACAGACATCAATGCGTGATGGTCACGCTTGGCGGAACATCAGCCACCCGCCCGCATCCGGCCGGGATTGAGCCGCCCCGCCGGATCCAGCGCCGCCTTTACCCGTGCCGAGAGGGCAGCCAGTGCCGGGGGCTCGGGGGGGATCACGGCCACGGCAGCCCGCAGCGGGTCGGGCGCGCGGAACAGGGTGAAGCTGCCCCCGGCAGCGCGCGCGGCCGCCATCACCGCCGCATGCGCCTCCGCCGAGGCCTCGGCCACGGCCCAGACCAGCCCGCCACCCCAGTCGAGCAACACGCGCGCCCCGATTCCGTCTCGCAGCGCCGCTACCATCCCCGCCGCCCGGGAAGGGCGGATGGAAAGCCGCCACACCGCCTCCCCCTCACCCGGCGCCAGCGGTGCCGCATCGCGGATGGCACGCCAGAGGCCGCGCGAATGCTCGCCCTCCACCACCTTGCCGCCCGGCAGCGCCGCCCGGAGCCGATCCATGCGATAGGTGACGGAAGCCTCGACATCCTCAAGCCGAAGCAGCGCCGCAGGCCCGGCCACGCCGCCCACCGAAGCGCCCGCCGGCAGCATCGCCGCCCCGGTCACGCCATAAGGGCTGGTCAGGGCGACCGAGAGCGCCGCGATTCCTCCCAGTTCGTCGGCCACGGGCAATACCAGCGTCGCTGTCCGTTCGGGAGCCGGGCCGACCTTCAGCGTCACTTCCGTGATGACACCCAGCGTGCCCTGGCTTCCCGCGAGCAGCTTGCACAGGTCCAGGCCTGTGACGTTCTTGTGCACGCGCCCGCCGGAGCGCAGCACCTCGCCCGTGCCGTTGACGAAGCGGATGCCCAGCACCGCGTCCCGCAGGGCGAAGCCCGTGATTCGGCGTGGCCCGGAAAGATTGGCCGCCACCAGACCGCCGATCGTCGGTGGCGGCGCATCGGGCACGCCCATCAGGGCGCGCAGATCGGGCGGCTCGGGCACCAGGATCTGGTTGTGCTGCGCCAGCGCCGCCTCGATCTCGGGCAGGGTCGTGCCGGCACGGGCGGAGATGACCATCTCCTGCGGCCGCAACAGGGTGATGCCGGTCAGCTTGCGCGTGGAAAGGGTGCGCGCGGCCTGGACCGGGCGCAGCATGCCCAGCGTGGTGCCGCTGCCCTCGATCGCGATCGGGGCGGCGGCGTTGCGGAGGGCGGTGGCAACCCCCTCCTCCGTGCCCGGCGCCAGGTCCGGAACCGCGCTCATGCCGTGAGGGCGGGATTATCGGCCAGCGGAAAGACCTTGGCGGGGTTGAGCAGCCAGGCGGGATCGAAGGCGGACTTCACGCGGCGCTGCTGCGCCAGCTCGGCACTGGTGAACTGCACGGGCATCAGGTCGCGCTTTTCGACGCCCACCCCATGCTCCCCGGTCAGGCAACCGCCGACCTCCACGCACAGCTTCAGGATATCGGCGCCGAAGGCCTCGGCCTTGCGGAAGCTCTCGGGGTCGTTGGCGTCGAACATGATCAGCGGGTGCAGGTTCCCGTCGCCGGCATGGAACACGTTGGCGACGCCGAGCCCGTAGGCTTCGCTCATCTCTCCGATCCGGCGCAGCACATGCGGCAGCTCGCCGGTCGGGATGGTGCCGTCCATGCAGAGATAATCCGGGCTGATCCGCCCCACCGCCCCGAATGCGCCCTTGCGGCCCTTCCAGATCGCGAGCGATTCCTCGGCGCTCGTCGCCACGCGCATGCTGATCGGGTCGAAGCGCGCGCAGATGTCGCGGAGCCGGGAGAGAAGGGCCTCCTGCTCCTCCAGGCTGCCTTCAACCTCGATGATCAGCATCGCCTCGGCATCCAGCGGATAGCCGGCATGGGCGAAGGCTTCGCAGGCATGGATGCAGGGCCGGTCCATGAATTCCAGCGCCACGGGGATCACGCCGGATGCCATGATGGCGTCCACCGCCGCCCCCGCGACCTCGGTGGAGGCGAAGGCAGCCAGCATGGCGCGCTGCCCCTCGGCGGCACGGAGGATGCGCACCGTCACCTCCGTCACCATGCCGAGCTGCCCCTCGCTGCCCGTGATGAGGCCGAGCCAGTCATACCCGGCGGCATCGAGATGCCCGCCGCCGATCTCGATCACCTCGCCCCTGATGGTGACGAACTTCACGCCGAGCAGGTTGTTCGCCGTGACCCCGTATTTCAGGCAATGCGCGCCGCCGGAGTTCATCATCACATTGCCGCCGATCATGCAGGCGAGCTGGCTCGACGGGTCGGGCGCGTAGAAGAAGCCCTCCCCCTCCACGGCCTTGGTGATGCCGAGATTGGTGACGCCGGCCTCGACCACCGCCAGGCGGTCCTCGAAGGAGACCTCCA
>DATCMG010000875.1:0-1647 GCA_036563555.1 Roseomonas sp.
TGATGGAGTTGATGCTGCCGGAAGGGCACCTTCCCTGGGGCGGCCATATGGGCATCGCCTCCGCCCCTGGCATCCTGGACCGCATCCGGGGGGCCGGCGTCACCATCGTCTTCGTCAACACGCGCGCTCAGGCGGAGCTGATCTTCGCCGCCCTTTGGAAGCTGAACGAGGACAACCTGCCGATCGG
Organism: Roseomonas sp.; assembly: GCA_036563555.1. Taxonomy (GTDB): domain Bacteria; phylum Pseudomonadota; class Alphaproteobacteria; order Acetobacterales; family Acetobacteraceae; genus Roseomonas. The sequence continues at coordinate 188 of DATCMG010000875.1, forward strand.
CCTCCATCACGGCTCGCTCCAGATCGAGCAGCGCCGGAAGGTGGAAGCCGCCATGTCGGCGGGGAAGCTGCGCGCCGTGGTGGCGACGGCCTCGCTCGATCTCGGCATCGACTGGGGCGCGGTGGACCAGGTGATCCAGGTCGGGGCGCCCAAGGGCGTGTCTCGCCTGCTCCAGCGCATCGGCCGCGCCAACCACCGGATGGACGAGCCCTCCCGCGCCATCCTCGTGCCCGCCAACCGCTTCGAGGTGATCGAATGCGTCGCAGCCACCGAGGCCGTCCGCGCGCATGAGCTGGATGGCGACGCGCCGCGCCCCGGCGGGTTGGACGTGCTGGCGCAGCATGTGCTCGCCATGGCCTGCCAGGCGCCCTTCCATCCCGACGATCTCTATGCCGAGGTCACGCGCGCCGGGGCCTATTCCACTCTCACCCGCCGCGACTTCGACGACGTGCTGCGCTTCGTCGAGGATGGCGGCTATGCCCTGCGCGCCTATGAGCGTTTCCGCCGCCTGTTCCGGGACTCCGAGGACATGGTGCATGTGCGCGACCTGCGCGTGGCGCGGCAGGCCCGGATGAATCTCGGCACGATCGTCGACACGCCCATGCTGAAGGTGAGGCTGCGCGGCGGCCCCGTGCTGGGCGAGGTGGAGGAATGGTTCGCCTCCACCCTGGAACCCGGCCATTGCTTCATCTTCGCCGGCCAGACCCTCCGCTATGAGGGCATCGACGCCCTGACCATGGTCGTGACCCGTGGCGGCGAGGGCGAGCCGCGCGTTCCCGCCTATGCCGGGGCGCGGCTGCCACTCTCGACCAACCTTTCCTTCCGGGTGCGCTCCATCCTGGCCGACCCCAAGCGCTGGCGCGCCCTGCCAGGGCCCGTGCGGGACTGGCTGCGCCTGCAGCAGCGCCGGTCGGAGATGCCGCAGCGTGACGGCATGCTGATCGAGGTTTTTCCCAAGGGCGGCCGCTGGTTCATGGTCGCCTATTGCTTCGAGGGCCGTCTGGCGCACCAGACCCTGGGCATGCTGGTGACCAAGCGCATGGAGCGTATGGGTTTTGGGCCGCTCGGCTATCTCGGCACCGACTATGTGCTGGCCACCTGGTCCGCCTTCGAGCCCACCGACCCCGAACGCCTCTTCGAGGAGGATATCCTCGGCGAGGAGCTGGAGGAGTGGATCGCCGAAAGCTCCATGCTCCGCCGCACCTTCCGCAACATCGCGACCATCGCCGGGCTGATCGAGAAGAACCACCCGGGACAGGAGAAGTCCGGCCGCCAGATGAGCATGAATTCCGACCTGATCTACGACGTGCTCCGCAAGCATGAGCCCGACCACATCCTGCTCCGCGCGACCCGTGCCGAGGCCGCGCATGGCCTGACCGATGTGGGCCGCATCGCGACCCTCCTCTCCCGCATCCAGGGCGCCATCCGCGTGCGCCGCCTGGACCGCGTCTCCCCCCTGG
>DATCMG010000877.1:0-3147 GCA_036563555.1 Roseomonas sp.
ACCAGTGTTCCCAGATGTCGAGCCAGCCGCTGAAATCCCCGGCGGAACCCGCGAACTCGTGCACGCGGTGAAGCGCGGAGGCCAGCGACTGGGCATAGAGGCGGCAACTCCCGCAGTCGATGTTCGGCGCGCAGCACTTCGCATTTCCTGAATCAGAGAGATCGGTATGGAAGTGTCGGTAATTCGCCGTAATTCGGGAACCGCAATTCTCAGGAAGGCCGGTCAGGGGATCCGAGCGGTAGATGCCTGCGGGCTGGTGAATCCAGCGGTTGAAGGCGTCGCTGTAGACGACCGTCCGAGGATGGTCCCGCATGGCCGCCGCGATCAGCGCCTCCGCGTGCGTGAGTCCTTCTGCGTCGAAGAGGAGGTTGTCCGCCCCCGAGCTGATCCGGAAATACTCGCTTTCCTCCGCACTCACAGTCTGCAACCGGTTCTGATACTCCAGCGTCGGACTGAAGTGGCTGAAACTCAGGCGCACGCCATGGTCGGCGCAGATCTCCGTCAGTTCTGGCACCGTGGCCAGGTTATCGGCGTTCAGTGTAAAGATGAAGGTCGCGCGAGGATCGCCCCGGTAGTTCCGAAGCGCCTTCATGAAGGTATCCGCGCCGCGGAGCCGTTCACCCTTCTCCGCGAGTCCCCAGACGGAGACATGCAACGCATAGGGCAGGGATGCGTCCAGGCGGACCGTGCCGTTGGTGAAGACGACGCCCCGATTGAGGTGGCGGGCCGCAATCCGCAGCACATCCTGCCTCAGGGCCGGCTCGGCCCCGGCGAATTGGCCGTAGTTGACGCCCCGCGCCGCTTCCTTGGCAAAGAAGCGGTCGAGCGCTGCCGTGTCACGCGTCTCCCCATGCTCCTGATAATCGGAACCGAGGAAGAAGAGGCAGCCCTCGCAGCTCAGATTGCAGCGGCGCGAGATATCGTACTGGGAAGGCCGAATATCGCCTACTCGTCGGCGCAACTCGCGGTAGCGTTGTCCCAGCGGATGACCGGGCGAGAGAAGTTCCCGAAGACGACTCACGGCAATATATGGCCCGTCATGGCTAAACCCCACCTCTTTGAGGCGAACCGAAGCAACTGTATCGCGGCGCGACATACACGTTTTACGAGAAATTGGAATCTTTTTCTTCGCGCCCCAATAGCATCACTCCTAAGGGAGCGTTTCCGCAATTACCTTGAGTTGAGGATCCCTGTTCCGACGATCTGCTGACCATCTTCCCACCTGTGCTGCTCTGGTAGGGAAGGGGGGTGGACAGAGGGATCCTGGGGCTGATCGCGACAGCGATAGAGTGCTGCGAGGAGCGCCACTCTGGCCGACGCGGCCACCTGCCTACATCCTTGGTGCGGGTGCTGGCTACCCTGCGAGGGTTCCTGCGGGAGGGTACGCCTTGGCGGAGCTTGCGGGCGACAACAGACAAGGCCAGCGGCTCGATCCCGCGCCGTTGCCTGGTGCGCTGGTCACGAACAGGCCTGCTGGGGCGGGTGCATGCCCTGCTCGTCCGCATTCCGCGCTGCCGCCCAGACCTAATCTTTGCCGGCCCCAACCCGACGGACAGGGCCAAGAAGGGCAGCAAGTGCCAGGTCGTGACCATAGGAGACGGTTTGCCCGTGCCTGCGCCATCACCGGCGCCAACATCCCTGACACCGTGCGGTTCGAGCGCTTATTCCTGGCCACCTTCGCGGTCCTAGCACGCATCCGGACTGTCCTCGCCGACAAAGGGTACGATGCCGACCGGCATCACGAACTCTGCCGCAGGTTTGGCGTCAGGTCCCGCATTCACCAACGCGGGCGGGCGCCCTGATCCAGCCTGGGGAAGCGGCGCTGTTCCATCGAGCGCACCAACGCCTGGCTGCTGGAGAGCAGGCACCTCGCCATGCGCTACAGCCGTTGCGCCTTCGTCATCCAGTCTCTGCTCCAGCCCGCATTCATCTTCATGTTTGCAGGCCGCCTCGCTCAGGAATTCTGAAAGCCACCTTTCAGAACGACCGAGTGCGGGTGGCATCTCACCCGAACGGCCGCCCGGAGCCGAGGCGCTCAAGAACCCGTGCCACCGTCGTGTGCGTCCAGATTCTGCCCCCTCTCGGCGTCGCCACGCTCAGCGCCGTCAGCGCCAGCGCGAGCCCCTGGTGCATGGTGACCCTCTCCGCCCGGAGCGCCTCCACCTCCAGCACCAGCCGATCCGCTGTGCGAGTCCCTCTCTCAGCCCGGGAGGTAAAACAGACCGGCGATCTCGCCCGGAACCGCTGCTTCGGAATGCGATGACGGCGCTCGGCATTCGCCTTGAAAGGCAAGTTCGGCTCTCCTCGAGAATGGCAGGGCATCGTCCCCTCACCATCCTACCCCGGGCCGATCGCCAGGCCGACCGGTGCAACACACCCACGCACAGGCGGTCGACTGGGGCCTCCATGATATGATGGTGGACGCAATCGGCAACGAGATCCTTTCCGAGATTTACCGCGTGAACAGTTTGCACGTCCGATTGATCCGCTTCGACGCGGAGACGCTTCGCCCGATGCAGGTGGTGCCTGCCATGCGTGAGCACCTCGCTTTCCTGCAGTCCCTGGCCGAGGGGCGCTCGAACGAGGCGCTCGACCGCATGATGGCGCACATCGAGAGTTCTAAGCGTCGGGTCATCGACGTGATGACGCAGACCGGCGCGCACCATCATGCGTGAGCGTCACAAACCTTACTGGCGCCTTTCCCCGTTGTGATTATCCAAGATTGCGGTCAAGAACGTGCCGTACCTGTCAAGGTCGTCGTCTCTTCGCCGAGGCGATTTTGCGCATAAGCGGCGAGTTGCACTACCTCTGGCGTGCAGTGGCTCAGCATGCCGTAGTGCTCGACATCATCGTCCAGGGCTCAGGAATGACCGGGCCGACAGTGTCAGCTCTACCGGTGAGGCGGGTGACATCTCTATCGGTGATCTACACCCGAAGGTCGCATAATACAGATTATGTAAAAAAATGGGAATTTTTCGCCTGAGTTCATCAGCTTAGCAGGACCTCCACGGGACTGCCGCGAGATTGGGGGTGCGAGGCCGAAGGGGTACTTTGAGGTCTATTTTCCCATTGGGGTAGAGACAGCGTGGCCTGGATCGTGAAGCTGGTGAGCATCGGGGCCGAGGGCGACGAACACAGCACCGATGT
>DATCMG010000878.1:0-1989 GCA_036563555.1 Roseomonas sp.
CGTTCCAGCCGGGCGGCCACCGCCGCATTGCCGGCCGCGGATCCCGAGTGATGCAGCGCTTCATTCAGCGGCACGCCAGCCGAGAGCAGGGCCCCGAGCAGCCGCGCGAAGCGTGCCGTCGCGGAACGCCAGGCAAGCGTCCCCAGCAGCGGCAGCCGGAGCAACGTGCCGTCCCGCCAGCGTCGCGCCTCCTCGCTGGCCAGGGCGCGCCGGGCGATCAGCGCCAGGGTCAGGCACAGGGCCAGGCCAATCGCTCCCCATTCACGCAGCCACGCCGCAGCATCCAGCATGAAGCGGGTGGACGCGGGCAACCGGCCGCCGGCGGCGGAAAAGAGGGGTTCGAGCGCCGGCAGCACAACGGTCACGAGTATGGCCACCGCCGTCATCGCGAGCAACAGCACGACCAGCGGATAGGTGAGGCCCGACCTGATCCGCTCCGACACACGCTCGACACGCAGGGTTTCGGCCGCCAGGCGACTCAGCACGGCCGGCAGCCGGCCGGTGCCCTCGGCTGCCGCGATGGCGGCCGCATACCAGCCCGGGAAGGCGCGAGGCCGCGCGGCGACGGCCATGGAAAAGGACGTGCCGGCCCGGACCGTGTCGTGCAGGCCGCGCAGCAGGATCCGGGGGGCCGATCTGGTCTCGCCCCCGGCGAGTGCGTCGAGCGCGACATCGAGCTGGAGCCCGGCGGACAGGAGCAGGCTGAGCCCGCGCGCGAGGCGTGCACGCTCCCGCGCGCCGAGCGGAGGATCGTTCGCGGCGCGTGGCACGCGGCCAGCGGCCGATGCCTCGCCGACGGGCCGGATCTCCATCGGGAGGTTGCCGGCTTCCTGCAGCCGCCGGGCGGCCGCCTGACGGTCCTCGGCATCGAGACGTCCGCGGAGTGTGCGGCCGTCGGCCGCGATCGCGACATAATCGAAGGTGCTGGAGGCCGGCACCGCGTCAGCCCCCGCCAGTCACGCGCAGCACTTCCTCGACCGAGGTGATGCCGGACAGGGCCTTGCGCAGCCCCGCCTGCATCAGCGTGGGCATCCCTTCCTCCACGGCGGCGGCCTCGATCGTGGCGGAGTCGGCGCGGCGCAGCACGAGCTCGCGGATGCGAGGGGTGAGATTCATGATCTGGAGCAGGGTGGTGCGGCCGCGATAGCCGCTTCCGCCGCAGGCATCGCAGCCGCGCGGATGGAACAGGCGGATGGGGTGGCCGTCCGGCACCAGCCGCGCCAGGCCGAGGCGCTCGACGAGCACGGGCGGCGCATCCTCGGCCTCGCGGCAGGCGGAACAGAGGGTTCGGACCAGCCGCTGTGCCAGTACGCCGTGCAGCACGGAGGCGATCAGGTATTCCGGCACCCCGAGATCCATCAGCCGCGTCACCGCCGAGGGGGCGTCATTGGTGTGCAGCGACGCCAGGACGAGATGGCCCGTCAGCGCCACCTGCGCCGCGACCGAGGCCGTCTCGGCATCGCGGATCTCGCCCACCAGCATGACGTCCGGGTCGTGGCGCAGCATGGCGCGCAGGGCGCTCGGGAAGGTCAGTCCGATCTGCGGCCGCACCTGCACCTGGCTGACGCCATCCAGCCGGTACTCCACCGGGTCCTCGATCGTGCATACCTTCAGGCGCTGCCGGTCCACGGCGCCCAGCGCGGCATAGAGCGTCGTGGTCTTGCCGCTGCCCGTCGGCCCCGTGACCAGCATCATGCGGCTGGTCTGGTTCAGCATCGCGTGCAGCACCTCGACCTCGGCCGGCGCGAAGCCGAGGGTTCCGAAGTCCAGGGCCAGGCTGCCGCGATCGAGGATGCGCAGGACAATGCCCTCGCCGTCCAGCGTCGGAACCACGGACACGCGCAGGTCCACGTCGCGGCCGCGGACGGCGATCCGCATGCGGCCGTCCTGGGGCAACCGCCGCTCGGCCACGTCGAGCCGCGCCATGATCTTGAGGCGGGACACGACGCCGGCGCCAAGCGCCTGCGGAGCCATGCCCGCCTCCTGCAA
>DATCMG010000883.1:0-2804 GCA_036563555.1 Roseomonas sp.
GGCCGATGTCTGCGAAGTGCCGGCCCCCAGCGCCGCCATTGGCGATGCCGCCTGCCCGGTTGGCACGACGCCCGGCCCGCGCTTCCGCGTGATCCCGGAGGGTATCGACGCCGCGCAGCGGGAACGGCTGGAAGGCTTCCTGGCCGCCAATGGCGTGGAGGTGGCCGGCATCGAGTTCATCCGCACGCCGGAAGGCAAGGTTTTCACCTACGACGTGAACACCAACACTAACTACAACCCGGATGCCGAGGCAGTGGCCGGCCTGGCGGGCACGGACCGCTCCGGCCCCGGCGCCATCGCCACCTTCCTCGGTGCCGAGCTGGCAGGGACGCAGCGCGCCGCGGCCTGACGACGGGCCGGCGCCGCGGCGGATCACCACCGCGGCGCGCCCCCGGTGTCCCAGGCTTCCGAAGCCGCCCATGCCGGATGCCGTCAGCCCGGCGGGGCGGACGGCTCCATGAAGGCCGCCGCCTCGTCCAGCGCCTGCCGTGCCTCCGGGATCGGCAGGGCCACCCAGACATGAAACAGCCTATCATATTCGTGGAAGGCCAGCTCGGTCCCTTCCTCGGCCGCCTTCGCGCGCAGCAGGTGGGCATCGGCGTTCAGCACGTCCCGCGTGCCCGTGAAAACGGCGATGGGCGGCAGCCCGGCAACGGAGCCGAAGATCGGGCTGATCCGTGGGTCGCGGGTGGACAGGTCCCGCGCATACCATGCGCCCGCCATGCGCGCCCCGGAGATGGGGATCATGGGATCCCGAGGCGCAATGGCCAGCGCCCGTGGATCGGATGTGGTGACGTCCAGCCAGGGCGAGAACAGCAGCAGCCGTCCCGGTAGCGCCTCCCCGGCGTCGCGCAATTGCTGCGCCAGGGCCAGCGCCATTCCACCCCCCGCCGAATCACCCGCGACGGTCAGGTTCGCCGCCCCGTGCCGCGCCGCCAGCGCGACGTGGAGCGGCCGGACCATGCCGAAGACGTCCCGCCAGCAATGGGCTGGCGCCAGGGGATAGAGGGGGATGGTCACCGTGGCGCCGGTACGCTCGATCAGCCCCTCGATGACGCGCCAGTGCACATCCAGCAGGTCGAGCACATAGGCGCCGCCATGCAGGTAGAGGATGTGGTGGCCACTGCCGCCCTTGCGCGGAGCCGCCGTGAAAACCGCATGGCCGCCGAAGCTCTCCCGCCCGATGGACAGGCGCCTCTCCCGCGCCCGGCCCGGTTCCGCCGGCCCCCTTGCCTGGAGCAGGCGCACATATTCGGGCATGCGCCTGGTATCGGCCCCCTTCCGCTTCATGCCGCTGAGGCGGATCAGCCCCATCATCAACCAGGCCCGAAGACTGGGCATGAAGGCTCCTTCGCTGGGTTTCAGAGCCCGGCGAAGAGCTCCGTCGACAGGTAACGCTCCGCGAAGCTCGCGGCGATGGCGACCACCAGCTTTCCCTCCATCGCGGGATCACGCGCCACCTGCAGCGCCGCATGCAGCACGGCGCCGGAGGAGATTCCGACCGGGATGCCCTCCTCCCGCGCGCAGCGGCGGGCGGTGGCGATCGCCTCGCGCTCGGACACGCGCATGACGGCGTCCATGCGCTCCAGCTCCAGCACCTTCGGGCGGAAGCCGGCGCCGATGCCCTGGATGTCATGCGGGCCGGGCTCGTCGCCCGACAGCACGGCGGATTCGGCGGGCTCCACCGCGATCACGCGCATCGAGGGGCGGCGCGGCTTCAACGCGCGGGCGATGCCGGTCAGCGTGCCGCCGGTGCCGACGCCGCCCACCACCGCATCCACCTCGCCCGCCGTGTCGGCCCAGATTTCCTCGGCGGTGGTGTGCTCATGGATGTCGGGATTGGCGGGGTTGTCGAACTGGCGCGGCATCCAGGCACCCTTGGTGGAGGCGACAAGGGCCTCGGCCCTTTCGATGGCGCCGGCCATGCCGCGCTTCGCGGGCGTCAGCACCAGCTCCGCGCCCAGCAGCGCCATCATCTTGCGCCGCTCATCGCTGGCGCCATCCGGCATCACCACGATCAGGCGATAGCCCTTCGCCGCGGCCACGAAGGCGAGCGCGATGCCGGTGTTGCCGGAGGTCGGCTCCACCAGGATGGACTCGCCGGGGCGGATCAGCCCGGCGCGCTCCGCCTCCTCCACCATCGCCAGGCCGATGCGGTCCTTCACCGAGGCGAGCGGGTTGAAGAATTCCAGCTTCAGCGCCAGACGCGCGGCCAGCCCCTCCGCCGCCTCCAGCCGTGGCAGGCGTACGAGCGGCGTCGCGCCCACGGCCTCGAGCACGCTGCCATAGAGGCGTCCGCGCGGGGGATTGGCGGGTTGTTCGGGTCGGGCGGGCATGGGGTGGCCTTATCACGCGGGGATGGGAAGGCGTCCATCGCTCTCCCACGCTGGACGACAGGATCATCCCATCAATACGACGAAATTCGATCGTTTCATTTCGTTGACGCACGTCTGCAACACGTTGAATCATGGGGCATGCCAACCAGCCCCACCGGGAGGTTCGAGATGGTACCGGCGATCAGGACCGCGGAGCGCTGTCGGCGCTGAACGCCGCGCCACCACCCTTCCTTTTCCCCTTCCAGGCCGGATCGCGGCCAGGAGACGGACGCCATGACCCGTACCACCAACGCCCTGCGTGCTTTCCTCGCGCGCCTCTTCCCTCGCAGCCCGGCCCCGCCGCGCCAGTCCGACATCGAGCGTGCCCTGCTCCGCGCCCTCGGAGGCCTGTGACGATGCTCACCTCCCGTCCCGTCAGCGTGGAAGGGCGCTTTGTCGGGGTAGCCGTTGCGCGCGAGGCCGACTGGC
>DATCMG010000890.1:0-5133 GCA_036563555.1 Roseomonas sp.
GGATGCCTGTCCGCGCTGCACACGGCCCGACGTGTCATCACCCGGACGCGCCCGCTCCTCCCGTACGTGGCGGTCCGCGGCGTCGGCAGGTGTGGCCACACCCACCATGATGCTGATCAGGACCGCCGATGCCAGTACGAAAAGCCTGCCCATTGCCGTCCCCCGATCGCTCACGTGCCCACGGTCACGTAGACCCGACAACGCTCATGGTTGCCCGGGGAGGCTGCGAGACCGGCAGCACCCGGCTCAGCGAGCCCCCGCCTTGCGGTTGCTCTGGTGGCGCTGCTCACACAGCCCTGCTTGCCGGTGCCGGTGCCGCTGCCGCCAGCACGGGCGTCCTTGGGGGGTGGTCTACCATCCCGTGGAGTTCCTCCAGGCGGGCAGGCCCGGATGCAGGATCGTGGCGCGCCTCCTGCCTCGCCTTCGAGGATGAGCAGCCGACCCCCATGCCTCAAGCAGCCTGAGGCTTCCGGCCCTTCGCTTCCGCCTCAGAGCGAGCCTTCCAGAAGGCCATGTCAGCCTCCTTGCTGAACATCACCCGAACGCCTGTCGCTCCCTTGCTCACCCGGAGCTTCCCGCCATTCCGGGCCTTGTGCTCGGCGAGCCACCCCTTGAACGCCGGGTCTTCGCTGGAGCATCCCGCGAATTCGAGAACCCCGACGATGTCTTCCTGCTTGCGTCGCTTGACCATGTTTCAGAACCTTATCGATGAATGCGGAGAACGCTGGCGTGGCTTCGCTCAGCGGTCCCCCGTCTTGCGGGCGCTCTGGGTCGCGCTGCTCACGCCTCCCTGCTTGCCGCCGCTGCGAACAGCGCCTGCATGGGCGTCCTTGGGGTTCGGCTTGCCGGTGGTGTTCTTGCCGCCCTGGGGAGCGCGACCGGCGGGAGGAAGGGGAGGAAGGTTTGCCATGGGGGTGCCTCGTGATTGTTGTGGAGATGGAAGGCGCGACAGACCGGGTTTAGGCCCGCCCGCTGCGCCCAAGCGGCACCGCTGAAGCTCGGGCTTGAAGCGGGTGTTTTGCCGCCGGGTTCAATCGCCTCAGGAACAGCACCACCAACTCCGGGCAGGGGCGCGCGGGAAAATTGTCGTAATTACAACGCACTAAACCTTGCAGACTAAATCACCCAAGTCCCAAGCTTCGGAGACGAATGGCTCTCCGGAGAGAGAAAATGCCGCTCGTTCCGGCTTCGAAGTATCAAGGTCTGCACGCAAAAGCCTGCCGTACATGGCCGAAACCTCGGTCATGAACTCGGCAGAGAAAAGTTGTCTTGTGGAAAGTTGGAGCGGGCGAAGGGATTCGAACCCTCGACCCCGACCTTGGCAAGGTCGTGCTCTACCCCTGAGCTACGCCCGCGCTCCGTGCGTGGCGGCCGTATGTCATGGCCCGCCGGGGCTTGCAACCCCCCTTCCGACGATCAATCACGCTTCCATGCCAGAAACCCCCGAATCACTCCTCTCGCGCCTGGAAGCCCTGAGGATCCCGGTTGTTACGCACCGTCATCCGCCCCTGCACACGGTGTCCGAAAGCAAGGCCCTGCGCGGTAATCTTCCCGGTCTGCATGTGAAGAACCTCTTCCTCCGCACGAAGCCTCCGCATCCCTTTCTGCTGGTGGTGGCGGAAGAGGATACGCTGATCTCGATCAACGCCCTCGCCCGCCGCCTCGGCACCGGCCGCCTCTCAATGGCCAATGAGCAGGAGCTGTGGGAAAGGCTCGGCGTCCGCCCCGGCTCCGTCACCCCGCTCGCCCTCGTCAACGCCGCCCCCGGCAGCGTCCGCGCCCTCATTGACCGCCGCCTGCTGGAAGGCCCCGGCCCGGTGAACATCCACCCGCTGACCAATGAGGCCACCACGGCCATCGCTCCGGCCGACCTCCGCCGCTTTCTGGAAGCCCTCGGCCATCAGCCGGAACCCATCGACCTGACCGAACCGCTTGCCTGAGCGCCCGCGCGGCGCATCTATGGGGTAACAAGACCACCCAAACCCGCTGGAAGCACCATGAGCACCCTTCTCGACCAGACCCCACCCCCCGCCGACGACGTCATCAAGGACGGCGACCAGAAGAGCTTCATGCAGGACGTCGTCGCGGCATCCCGCGAAGTGCCGGTGCTGGTTGATTTCTGGGCGACATGGTGCGGCCCCTGCAAGCAGCTCACGCCGACGCTGGAGAAGGTGGTCCGCGCCGCCGGCGGCCGCGTGCGGCTGGTGAAGATCGACATCGACCAGAACCGCGCCCTCGTCCAGCAACTCGCCCAGCTTGGCCTGCCGCTCCAATCCGTGCCGACGGTCGCCGCCTTCTGGCAGGGCCAGATCGCCGATCTCTTCCAGGGCGCCCTTCCGGAGAGCGAGGTGAAGAAGTTCACCGAGAATCTGCTCAAGCTCGCCGGTGGCCAGATGCCCTCCGCAGACCTGCTCGGGGAGGCGAAGGCGGCCGCGGAGGAGGGCGACCATCAGACCGCCCTCGAACTCTACGGCACCCTGTCCCAGCAGGAGCCCGAGAACGCCGCCGCCATGGCCGGCGTCCTCCGCTCCCTGATGGAACTGGGTGAGGAGGATCAGGTCGCCCAGGTGATCGAGAGCCTGCCGCCCAAGATGCAGGATCACGCCGAGATCGCGGCCGTCCGCAGCGCCCTCGAACTCGCCAGGGCTGGCCGCGAAGCCCGCGGCAAGCTTGCGGAATACGAGGCCCGCCTGGCTGCTGACCCGAACGATCACCAGGCCCGCATCGACCTGGCCGTCGCACTCAATGCCGCCGATGACCGCGCCGGCGCAGTGGACGCCCTGCTGGAGGCCTTCCGCCGCGACCGCGAATGGAACGACCAGGCCGCCCGCAAGCAGCTCCTGAAGTTCTTCGAGGCCTGGGGCTTCGAGGACCCAGCGACCAAGGCCGGACGGCGCAAGCTCTCCTCGATCCTGTTCAGCTAGAAACGAGGGACCACCTTCGGTTCCTCATGAGGAAGCGCGCCCGGTACGGCGCGCTTCCCTCCACCACGCGGCGAACGGGAACCGTCAGGTCATGCCTTTCCACCCTCAGGGTCTCGCCGATCTTCCGGCGGAGATCGCGATCTTCCCCCTGACGGGCGCCCTGCTCCTGCCCGGCGGCCGCCTGCCCCTGAACATCTTCGAGCCCCGCTACCTCGCCCTGGTGGAGGCAAGCCTGTGCGCGGGTCGCAGCTTCGGCATGATCCAGCCCGATCCCGGCGCGCCGCCAGGGCTGGGGGGCCCGGGCCTCTACCGCACCGGCTGCCTCGGCCGCCTCTCCTCCTTCTCCGAGACGGAGGACGGCCGCTTCCTCATCAGCCTCACCGGCACTATTCGCTTCCAGGTGGAGGAGGAGCTTCCGGGCCGCGACGGCTACCGCCGTATCCGCCCGAGCTACATCCCCTATGCCGCCGACCTCGACCGCGCCGCGCCCCCGCCCGACCTGGGCCGCCCCGCCCTGCTGGACGCGCTCCGCCCCTATTTCCGCTCCAAGGGCATCGAAGCCAATTGGGAGGCGATCGATCGGCTGGATGACCTTGCCCTCGTCACCACCCTCTCCATGATCTGTCCCTTCGGCCCCGCGGAGAAGCAGGCCCTGCTGGAGGCGCCGGACCCCGCCGCCCGCGGCGTCATGCTGATCGCCATGCTGCGGATGGACAGCCTGCCCGGACCGGGCCAAGACGTCCGCCCGAGCTGAGGACCACCCGCCATGACCCAGACGCCCAGCCAGACCACAGCGCCCTCGGGCGAAGCCGCCGTCGATCCCCGCCTGCTGGAGATCCTCGTCTGCCCCGTCACCAAGGGCCCGCTGCGCTATGACCGCGCCGCCAGGGAACTGGTGAGCGAGAGCGCCGGCCTCGCCTATCCCATCCGCGACGGCATCCCGATCATGCTCCCCGACGAGGCCCGTCGCCTGGCCGGCTGACCGGGCCGACCCAGGTGCCAACTCCCACCGAAATCCGCCTGAACCGCGCGGAACGGCGCCTGGAAGTCACCTTCGACGACGGCAGCACCTTCCGCCTGCCTGCCGAATACCTGCGCGTGGAGAGCCCCTCCGCCGAAGTCCAGGGCCATGGCCCCGGTGAGAAGACCCTCGTCCACGGCAAGCGCGAGGTCGGGATCCTGGCGGTCGAGCCGGTTGGCCACTACGCCGTCCGCCTCGTTTTCGACGACCGCCACGACACCGGCATCTACACCTGGGAGACGCTGCACCAGCTCGGCCGCGAATACGATGCGCGCTGGGCGGAATACGAGGCGCAGCTGGCCGCCAAGGGCCTCTCCCGAGACCTGCGCGGGCGGGCGGCGCGGGGTTGATCCCCCTTCAGCTCCAATCCGCCTTCGGCCTGATGGCACTGGCAGGTCTCGCCTGGGTGGTGGGCGGCTTTCGGCGGCCTATCCCCTGGCGCGCCGTCATCGCCGGCCTCGCGCTCCAGATCGCCCTCGGCGCCGCCCTGCTGCATGTCCCGCCGCTGCGCGCCGGCTTCGCCTGGGTGGGCAAGGCGGTGGATGCCCTGGCCCGCGCGACGCAGGCCGGCACCAGCCTCGTCTTCGGCTATCTCGGCGGCGCCCCGCTCCCCTTCGCCGAGACGCGGCCCGGCGGCAACTTCGTCCTCTTCTTCCAGGCGCTTCCCATCGTGCTGCTGGTCGGGGCCCTCTCGGCGCTGCTCTACCATTGGCGGGTGCTGCCGGCGCTCGTCCGGGTCATGTCCCGCGCCCTGCGCGCCGCCTTCGGGGTCTCGGGTGCCTGCGGCGTCTCAGTCGCCGCCAACGTCTTCACCGGCATGGTCGAGGCCACGCTCTTCGTCCGCCCCTGGCTCGCCACCCTCTCGCGGTCCGAGCTGCTGGTGGTCATGACCGCCGGTCTCGCGACCATCAGCGGAAATATGCTGGTGGTTTACGCGGCCATGCTCGCCAATGCCGTGCCAGACGCGGCGGGCCAGCTCCTCGCCGCCAGCCTCGTCAGTGCCCCCGCCGCCATCCTGGCCGCCCGCCTCATGCTCCCGGGCGAAACCACCCCGGAGGCCACCGACATCGAGGCTCCCCGCATCTATGACAGTGCCATGGACGCGCTGACCCGCGGCACCTCGGACGGCCTCTCCCTATTGCTGAGCATCATGGCCGGGCTGATCGTCTTCGTGGCCCTCGTCGCGCT
>DATCMG010000894.1:0-4750 GCA_036563555.1 Roseomonas sp.
CGATGCGCGTCGTGCCGGTGGTGTTCACGGCCTGGGCGGCCTCGCCGATGATCTGGCGGGCGCGGTCCGTCAGGTCGGCGCGGTCGAAGTCGAAGAACACGAGGTAGGTGCGGGCCGGAGCCGGGGCCGCGGCGGGAGCCGGGGCCGGAGCGACGGCGACCGGGGCCGGGCGCGGCTGGTTGAAGGCGTAGCGCAGGCCGACGAGGATCGAGTGGTTGTAGTTCTCGGACCGCGTGCCGCCGCGGCTCACCGCGAAGGTGCCGCCGCCGCTCTCGGTGTTGATGTCATGCTCGAGCGTGCCGAGGAAGCGGTACTCGGCCGTCAGCGTCAGGCCGGGAACGCCGAGCTGCGTCAGGGGCACGCCCACGCCGGCGATGGCCTGGTAGGCGAAGCGGCCATCGGTGCCGCTGCTGCGAACCGTGCCGCCGAGGACATTGGCGCGGATATCGTCGAACTCACGCCAGACATAGCCGACGCCGCCGCCAATATAGGGCTGCACATAGCTCTGGCGCAGGCCGAACATCGAGAAGTCGAGGTCGTAGAAGACGTTACCCATCACGCCATAGCTGCGCGCGGTGCCGTCGACCTGGCTCGTGGTGGTGCCACGGAAGCCGCGGACCTTGCTCACCTCGTTTTCGCGGTAATTGCCTTCAATTTCGAGCCGAAGGCCGTTGCCGAAGCCATAGCCGACGCTGGCAACGCCAACCCAGCCCACATCGAAGGCGATCTCACCGCGGGGGTTGATCCCGCGCAGGCGGAGCTGTTCGGCCAGGGGACCGGTGGCGGCGAGATCGGCATCCTGCAGCCAGTTCACGCCCGCGCCGGCAGCGATATAGACGCCGGTGACGGGCTGGGCCTGGGCGGCGAGGGGCATCGCCAGGATGGTCGCGGCCAGAAGGGCCTTGCGAAACGACATCACTCAATTCCTTCGTGCGAGGGGCAACTAGGGGGCGAACCCCTCCTAGATGCGGCACGACAAGAAGTCCCGACACTCACCTGAGTTTAGGCCGTTGCCCCGCGCATCACTCAGAGAAACGGGTTGTGGCGGAAAAGCCACATAGATGTTTCGAATTCAATCCGACCTGCTCTCGCATCCGAGGGGCATATTCGGCTCAGTTCCGTCCCGCTATGGCCTCCGGGTGGGAGTGACTGGCCTGGCCTTCGCGGCTTGGGCGCGGTCCAGGCGGGCGGCGAAGCCGGCCAGGAAAACTGCTTTGTGGTCGGCCACCGTCTTGGCTCCGTGATAGCTGCCATAGGCCAGGGCCGGATCGCGGCTGTCGGTCCAGTAGAGCGGGCCATCCGCGACGAAGGAGCCGCCCCAGCCGCGCGCGGTCGGGTCGTTCGGATCGCGGTTGGGGTCGATCAGGTAGAGGACCGAGAACGTGTCGCCCATCTTGAGTCCGTCGGTGCTGCTCGTGCCGTCGAAATCCCCATAGAGATCCCGCGTGCAGGCCATGAAGAAGTCGCCGAGTGCGCCGTGCCCTCTCGCGTTCGGGCCGGGCCAGGCGGTGTCGGGCGTGTTGGCTCCGCTGGGCGGGGCGTAGATGCCCCGGCCGCTTGTCGCGCCGCTGATCCACCAGACCCGGCCCTTCCATTGCGACAACAGATAGCGGTGCGCGTTGGGGTCCTGGCCGTCCACGCCGCTCGAGATGAGCCGGATGTTCGGGGCGATGGCCGGGTCGTCATGAAGCGCCTGCGCCACGTCGCCGTGGCTGCCCCAGGTCAGCACCCATAGCGGCCTGGCCGGGCTGGCGGTCCTGGCCGCCGCGATGATGGCTTGGGATGAGTGGGTCGGCCTGGAGAAGCCTGCCGCCGGCTGCACCGCCGAGGAGCCCTCGCGGACCAGGCTGCGAAGCCGAGTGGCGCTGGGATACCCCGCCGAGTGGGTGCGGAGCCTGGCAAGGTCCTTCTCATAAGCCGCGATTGCCGAGTTGATTGCGGCCACATTGCCAAAGCCCAGCTTCGCCGCGGCCGAGCCCAGGCCCAGGATGTCCAGATCGTCGGAGTAGAGCAGCAGATGAACGAGGCTCTGCATGTCGTCCTTGTCCGAGCCACCGGCATCGGTGGTGACGAAGACGCGGGGCTTCGCTGTGGCGGCCATTGCGGGGAGGGCGGCCAGACCCATGCCTCCGCACAGGATGCGGCGGCGTGACAGGGCATGGCTGGTCAGGGGCGTGCTGGCGGCCATGGTTCGGAACCCTTCCCTGAACGCAGGACATGCCGCTCCCGTCCCAGGGCGGGCACCTGGAATGTTCACGAGGACTTAACAGCACGCCAGCCGATGGCGGAAGGCCGCCCGTCAAGGCCCGGCCCGGCTCAGTCCGCGCGTACCCCGGCCTCGCGGATCACCCGTGCCCAGCGCTCCGTCTCGGTGGCCATGAGGCTTGTCAGGGCCTCCGGCGTCAGTGCGGGCGCGATCTGCATGCCCTGGCTTTCCAGTACCTGCCGCATCTCCGGCTGGGCCAGGGAGGCGGCTAGGGCGGAGCGCAGGCGCTCGCGTAGCGGGGCCGGCGTTCCGGCCGCGACGACGAGGCCGAAAAAGACCGAGGCGTCGTAGCCGGGCAACCCCTGCTCCGCGACCGTGGGCAGGTCGGGCAGGACGGAGGATCGTTCCTGCGTCGTGATGCCCAGCGCCCGCACCCGTCCGCCCTGCACATGGGGAAGGGCGGTCAGCACATCGGTGAAGACCATGGCGATGTGGCCGGCCAGCAGGTCGTTCAGAGCGGGGCCGGTGCCGCGATAGGGGATGTGCTCGAAATTCGTGCCAGCCATGGTGTTGAACAGCGCGCCCGCGAGATGGGACGAGGCGCCGTTGCCGGAGGAGCCGTAGGACAGGCGCTCCTTCTTCGAGAGGGCGATCAGCTCCTGCACGTTGCGCGCCGGCACGCTGGCATTCACGGCCAGCACATTGGGAATGCGGCCCAGCGGTGCGACCGGGGCGAAGTCCTTCGCCGGGTCATAGGGCTGGCCGGGATAGAGCATCTTGTTGATCGCAAGCGGGCCCGAGGTGCCGAACAGTACCGTGTGCCCGTCCGGCGCGCTGCGGGCGACGAATTCCGCGCCGATATTCCCACCAGCACCGGCGCGGTTCTCCACCACCACGGTCTGGCCCAGCCCCTCGTTCAGGCTGAGGGCGAGGCGGCGTGCGATCAGGTCGGTCGGACCGCCGGGCGCGAAGGGAACGACCAGCGTGACCGGGCGCCCGCCGGGCTGGGCCAGGGCGGGGTGGGCCAGTGCCCCGGCAGTGGCGGCGCCGAAAAGGGCGCGGCGGCGAAGGGTGGTTTTCATCATGCGTTCTCTCCCTGATTCGCGCCGGGATCGGACAGCATGTCCCGGAGCGTTGCGGCCTCCCCCGTGATTCCCTGGGGGGCCGGATCGAGCGGATCGCGCGGCAGCACGCGGTGGCGGAGCACCAGGCGGGCGATCTCCCGCCGCTCCGGCAGGCCGAGGCGCGACGCCTCCCAGGCCAGCGCGGCGGCGGAGGTGACGTGGTAGAGGGCGGAAGCAGCCTGGCGGGCCAGGGATGGGTCGGCCTGCGCGGCCTCGGCCAGGGCTAGCGCGCGGTCGAGCGCGGGGGCGGCCTCGGGCAGAACTTCGTTGTTGCCGAGCAGGCCGCGGACATGGTCGCGGAGGACGGGCAGGGAGCCCTCGCGCGTCGCGGCGCGCAGCACGTCGAGCGCGACGATGTTGCTCGTGCCTTCCCAGATGCTGCCGAGATGGGCGTCGCGCAGCAGGCGCGCATCCGACCATTCCTCGATGTATCCGCAGCCGCCGCGGACCTCCATCGCATCGCCCGTCACCTTCCGGGCGTCGCGGCAGGCACGGAACTTGATGAGCGGGGTCAGTATGCGGAGGAGGGGATAGGCGCCCTCCTCCCCGGCGTCGGAGCGGCGCAGGGCCTCGGCGGTCTGGAAAACCATGCTGCGTGCCTGCTCCGTCGGCACCAGCATTTTCGCGAGTTGGCGCTGCATCAGCGGCATGTCGATCAGGGATTTGCCGAAGGCGGTGCGGCGATGGGCGATGAACAGCGCCTCCGTCGTCGCGCGCCGCATTATCCCGGCGGCGCGTACGCCGTTCGAGAGGCGGGAGTTGTTCACCATGTCCGCCATCTGGCGGAAGCCGGCCTCGGGCTCGCCGACGAGCCAGGCAATGGCGCCGTTCATCGTCACCTCGCCACTGGCCATGGAGCGGGTGCCGAGCTTGTCCTTCAGCCGGACGATGCGGTGGTGGTTGGTGGTGCCGTCCGGCAAGGTCCGGGGCAGGAGAAAGAGGGAGACGCCCTTGAGGCCCGAGGCGCCGTTCTCGCGGCGGGCCAGCACCATGGCGAGTTCGGCATCGGGGTTGGAGCAGAACCACTTGTCGCCGCTGAGAGCCCAGGTGCCGTCCTCGCGCGGGGCAGCGCTGACGACCGTGGCGGCGATGTCGGAGCCCGCGCCCTGCTCGGTCATGAACATCGCGCCCTGGTGCAGCGCGTCCATGTCCTGGCTGGTGAGGACAGGGAGGTAGCGGGCGACGAGGGCGGGATCGCCGAACTTGCGCAGGGTGCGGGTGAGGCTGTCCGTCATGCTGACGGGGCAGCAGAGGCCGAACTCCGCCTGCACGAAGAGATAGGTGAGGAGGTATTTCGCGGCGGGCGGCATGGGCTTGTCCCAGCCAAGTACGCCGCCGCGATGCGAGAGCGCGGCGAGGCCGAACTCGCCGAAGGCCAGGCGCTCCATCTCGCGATAGGCCGGGTGGTACTCGATGCTCT
>DATCMG010000703.1:0-1945 GCA_036563555.1 Roseomonas sp.
CCGTCCAGCAGCCCCACGCTGCGTAGTGGGAGCCATCGGCAGGGAGAACCACACAGGGGGCCGAGCCTCCCGATTACGCCGACCGCGCCGGCTCCCGATGGGTTGTCACACAGGTGGCTGCTGTGTCGTCGGAGGGGGTGAGAGGAGCACAAGGCACGTGGAGAGGAGTCATCATGCGGATCTTCCTGGCGGGGGCCACCGGCGCGGTCGGTCGGCGCTTGGTGCCCATCCTGCTTCAGGCGGGCCACGATGTGGTGGGCACCACCCGTGACCCGCGACGGGTTGAGGCGCTCGAGGCCGCCGGAGCCCAAGGCGTCGTGCTGGACGGACTGGACCGCGACGCCGTGATGGCGGCGGTCACCGAGGCCAAGCCGGACGTGGTCGTCCACCAGTTGACCGCGCTGTCGGGGCCGGCGAACCTGCGCAGGTTCGACGACTACTTCGCCCAGACCAACCGGCTGCGTACCGAGGGCACCGACAACCTGCTGACCGCCGCGGTGGCCGCCGGAAGTTCCCGGTTCGTGGCCCAGAGCTACACCGGCTGGCCCAACCCGCGCACCGGTGGCCCGGTGAAGACCGAAGAGGACCCGCTGGACCCCGATCCCACCGCGGCCTCCCGGCGCAGCCTGGAGGCGATCGGGTATCTGGAGTCCGCGGTCACCGGAAGGCCCGGCCTGGAGGGCGTGGTGCTCCGGTACGGCAGCCTCTACGGCCCGGGCACCGCGTTGGGTGCCGGCGGGGAGCTGCTGGAGATGGTCCGCGGCCGCAAGCTGCCCATCGTCGGCGGCGGCACCGGGATCTGGTCGCACCTGCACATCGACGACGCGGCCGGCGCGACCCTGCTTGCCGTCGAACGCGGCGAGCCCGGGATCTACAACATCGTCGACGACGAACCCGCTCCGGTGTCTGAATGGCTGCCCGAACTGGCCGCCGCCATCGGCGCCAAGCCACCGCAGCGGCTGCCCGCCTGGCTGGCCCGCCCGCTGCTCGGGGAGCACGGCATCTCCCTGATGACGCAGATCCGCGGATCGTCCAACGCCAAGGCCAAGCGCGAGCTGGGCTGGCAGCTGCGTTACCCGAGCTGGCGGCAAGGCTTCCGCACCGGCCTCAACTGAACGCAACGCCGTCCCGGCTCGGCGCGGTAAGCACGCCATCGAGAGTCTCACTCGGGAAACGCAATGCAGGTCGAGGTCACGGGCGCGACCACCACCCCCCGCCGGGGCGGCAGCCAAGCCACGCGCGCAGCAATCCTGTCGGCCGCTCGGCGACAGTTCGCCATGAGGGGCTACGACAGGGCGACCGTTCGCGGGATCGCCGCCGAAGCCGAGGTCGATCCGGCGCTGATCTATTACTACTTCACCAGCAAGGAGAGCCTGTTTGCCGCGGCACTCGACCTCGCCGACGTGACGTCGCATGTCATCGATGAGCTGGTGATGGGCGGAATCGAGCGGCTAGGTGAACGGGTGGTGCGGTTCTTCCTGACCGGCTCAGGCGAGGAGAACCCAGGCGAGGCCATTGCGACCATAGTCCGGTCGGCGATGGGTAGCGATGCGGCCTCCGGCGCGGTCCGCGAAGTCCTGTGCCGAAAGCTGCTTACCAAAATGGCCGAAATACTCGGAACATCCCGTCCGGCGCTGCGCGCGTCGCTTGCTGCCACCCAGATAATGGGGCTTACCCTGGCTCGTGCCGTCCTGCACCTGGAGCCGCTGGTGACGGCAGACGACGAGATCCTAGTTCAGGCCTGCGCCCCGGCCGTGCAGCGGTATCTGACCGGCCCCATGCCCTGGGATGAACCTCACTCATAGGCCAATGCCTTCGGGTCGGCCGCGCGCCGCTCAGATTCCGCTCCATGGATACCGCAGGTGGACCCCTTTACCGGGCTCCGGCATCCTCGATTTGAGCGGCAGGCACGGATGGCCGACGGTGATTCAAGGACTGAAGAAAA
>DATCMG010000014.1:0-6936 GCA_036563555.1 Roseomonas sp.
CGCCTCGATGACGAGCGGGCGGTCGGCGTCGACGAAGCCGAAGCGCGAGGCGTGCAGCTTCTCGAAGCGCGCGCGCATGTCCTGCGCGTCGGCGACGGGGAGATCGAGGTCCAGCGAGGCGTCCGAACCCGCGTAGCGCACATGCGCGCGCCGGCGGATCTCGATCGCCTCGTCCGCCACGCCCTGCGCCGCGAGGGCCGCGCGCGCCTCGCGCGCCAGCCGATCGGCGAGGACGTCGAGCGCCGCGAGGCCCGCCGCGTCGCACGGCGCCTCCAGGCCCTCGCTGCGCAGCGCCCGCAGGTCCGCCAGCCCCATGCCGTAGGCCGAGAGGAGCGAGGAGAGGGGATGGATGAGGACGGTGGTCATGCCCAGCGCGTCGGCCACCCGGCAGGCGTGCTGCCCGCCGGCGCCGCCGAAGCAGTTGAGCGCGTAGCGGCTCACGTCGTAGCCGCGCGCGACGGAGATGGTCTTGATCGCCTCGGCCATGTGGGCCACGGCGATCTCGATGCAGCCGTCGGCGATCGCGGCCGGCTCGCGGCCGTCGCCGATCTCGCGGGCGAGGGCGGCGAAGCCCTCGCGCACCGCGTCCGCGTCGAGCGGCTGGTCGCCGCGCGGCCCGAAGATGCGCGGGAAGCGCTCGGGCAGGATCTTGCCGGTCATGACATTGGCGTCGGTGACCGTCAGGGGGCCGCCGCGACGGTAGGCGCGGGGACCGGGATCCGCGCCGGCGCTCTCCGGGCCGACGCGCAGGCGGGCGCCGTCCCAGCGGATGATCGAGCCGCCGCCCGCGGCGACGGTGTGGATGCGCATCATGGGCGCGCGCAGGCGCACGCCGGCGACCTGGGTGTCGAAGGCGCGCTCGAAGGCGCCGGCGTAGTGCGCCACGTCCGTGGACGTGCCGCCCATGTCGAAGCCGATGACGCGGCCGAAGCTGGCCTCGGCGCCCGTGCGGGCGAGGGCCACCACGCCGCCGGCGGGGCCGGAGAGGATGGCGTCGCGGCCCTGGAAGAGGGAGGCCGCCGTCAGGCCGCCGGCGGAGGTCATGAACATGACCCGCGCGCCGGTGCGGGTGACGTCCAGCTCCTCCTCCACCTGCGCGACGTAGCGGCGCAGCACGGGGGAGAGATAAGCGTCCACCACCGTGGTGTCGCCGCGGCCGACGAGCTTGATGAGGGGGCCGACCTCATGGCTGGCCGAAACCTGGGCGAAGCCCATCCCGCGCGCCATGGCGGCGGCGGCGGCTTCATGCGCCGGGTGCTTCCAGGAATGCAGGAAGACGATGGCGAGCGAGCGGAAGCCATCCGCCTTCAGGGATTCGAGGGTGGCGCGCAGGGCGGCCTCGTCCAGCGGGGATTCCACGGTGCCGTCGGCGCGCACGCGCTCGTCGATCTCCTCGACACGGGCATAGAGGAGTTCGGGCTTCACCACGCGGCGGGCGAAGATGTCGCGGCGTGCCTGATGGCCGATGGCCAGGGCGTCGCGGAAGCCTTTGGTGGTGATGAGGGCGGTGCGCTCGCCCTTGCGCTCCAGCAGGGCGTTGGTGGCGACCGTGGTGCCCATGCGGACCTCGCCCACCGCGCCAGCCGGGATGGGCGCGCCGGAGGCAAGGCCGAGATGCAGGCGGATTCCGTGCACGGCGGCGTCGCGATAGGCGCCGGGGTTCTCCGAGAGCACCTTGCGGGCGTGCAGCCGGCCCTGGGGATCGCGGCCGATCACGTCGGTGAAGGTGCCGCCGCGATCCACCCAGAAATCCCAGGACTGGTGAGCGGGAGCGGACATGCGGAACCCCTTGCTGCGGCGCGGCGATCCTTAGCGGATCGGTGGAACTGAAAAAGGCCGGGGGGAAGGAATTCTCCCCGGCTCCCTCTTTTTCTTCGGGTTCCGGAAAATGGAAGGTGGCGGGGGTACTCCCGCCGACCCTGTCACCTCAGATGGCGCCCGGCCCGCGCGGCAGCCACTGGCCGGAGCCGGGCTGGGCCAGCATCACCCCGTCCCGCATCACCACCTCACCCCGCCGGATGGTGGCGGCCGGCCAGCCGGTCACGGCCAGGCCCTCATAGGGCGTGTAGTCGATGGCGTGCTGCATGAGGTCGTTGGTGATGGTGACGTGGCGCTGCGCGTCCCACAGCACCAGGTCGGCGTCGCTGCCGATGGCGATGACGCCCTTGCGGGGGTAGAGGCCGGCGATCCTCGCGGGGTTCTCCGACACCAGTTTGACGAAGGTCGGCAGGTCGATCCGGCCTTTGGCGACGCCTTCGGAGAAGATGATCGGCAGGCGGGCGGCGAGGCCGGGGATGCCGTTGGGGATGGCATCGAAGGCGGCGTCGCGGCCGTGCTTTCCCTTGCCGCGGTCGCCTTCGTAGGAGAAGCCGCAATGGTCCGACGTGACCACGTCCAGCACGCCACGGCGGATCATGGCCCAGACGCCCTCATGGTCGGACGCGTTGCGGGGGGCGGGGCTGCACATGAACTTCGCGCCCTCGAAGCCCGGGCGGTCCATGTCGGCGGCGGTGAGCGTGACGTATTGCGGGCAGGTCTCGGCCTTCACGGCCACGCCGCGGGCCTGGGCGCGGGCGATCTCCTCCGCCACCTCGGCGCAGGAGACGTGGAAGATCTGGATGGGCTGGCCGACCAGCTCGGCCAGGGCGATGGCGCGGCCCGTCGCCTCGCGTTCCACCACCGGAGGGCGGGAGGTGGCGTGGTATTTCGGCGCGGTGCAGCCCGCGGCGATCAGCGTGCGGGTCGCGAGGTTGATCGCGTCGTAATTCTCGCAATGCACATGCACCATCAGCCCGTGGCGCCGCGCGGCCTGCAGCACGCGCAGGAAGGCGGCGTCGTCCAGGTGCAGGGCGTCATAGGTCAGGAAGGCCTTGAGGCTGCCGATGCCATCGGCGACGAGGGCGGGGATTTCGGCCAGCGCGGCATCCGAGGGATCGGCGATGATCTGGTGGAAGCCGTGGTCGACCATGCCGCGCGCGGCGCGTGCCCTTGCGGCCCGATGCTGCTCCAGCAGCATCCCGCCCTTGAACTGGGGCGTATGGGCGACGACCGTGGTGGTGCCGCCGGCGAAGGCGGAGCGGGATGCGCTCTCCCAGCTTTCCTCCTGGTGGCCGCCCTCGGGGAAGGGCTCCTCGATGTGGCAATGGGTGTCGACGCCGCCGGGCAGGACCAGCATGCCCTCGGCCTGGATCGCCTGCCGTGCCGTGTCGATGCGGTCCGCGATGGCGGCGATGCGGCCGCCGGAGACGCCGATGTCGCAGCGTACCACCGCATCGCCCAGGACGGCCGTGCCGCCTCGGATGGCCAGGTCGTACATGCCCGAATCCCCTTGATCGCCTGCTCGAATCCGGGGGCAGGTTAGGGGTGGGGGGGCACGCCGTCAGCCCAGGGGCTGGGGCGTGCCGATCGGGGCGCGTTGCTCGGGCCCGGTAATGGCTTGGGCTATGCTCTTGGGCCATGCAACGGAATGCCGGCGGGGCGCTTACACGACCGTCACCCCACATGGCCTGTGCCCCGCGCCGTGGTAACAGCCCTTCGCCGGAGCGTGCGGCTTGCTCCTTCCACCGCGCACGGAAACAGGGCCGATGCAGAGCTGGTTCACCGCCGATACGCATTTCGGCCATGGCGCGCTGCGCGCCCTGATGCGGCGCCCATTCGACTCCACCGCCGCCATGGACGCCGCGCTGATCGAGGCCTGGAACGCCTGCGTCGCGGCGGAGGACGAGGTCTGGCATCTCGGCGACTTCGCCATCGGCCATCCCGATCCCGCCGGGCTGCTGGCGGCGCTGCACGGCACCAAGCACCTGATCCCCGGCAACAACGACCCGCCGGCAATTTGCGCGCTGCCCGGCTGGGCCAGCGTGCAGCCCTATGCCGAGCTGGAGCGGGAGGGGCAGGCCCTCGTGCTCTGCCATTATCCCTTCCGGAGCTGGAATGGGCAGGGAAAGGGCGTGTGGAACCTGCACGGCCATTCCCATGGCCGGCTGAAGCCGCTGCCGCGGCAATTCGACGTGGGCGTGGATCCGCGCGGCTATCGCCCCATCCGCCTTGCGGAGTTGCCGGCCCATGCGCGCGGCGCGCGAGGTGTGGTGGTGGATCGGGCCGGAACGGATGGCTGAAGCCCGACGCATGAACCGCCTTCCCGCCCTGCGCATCGTCCTGCCCCTGTTGCGGCCCCATGCGTGGCGCGTGGCGGGGGCGGTGCTCGCCATGGCCACGGCGGCGGGGCTGCTGCTGCTGCTGGGGCAGGGCCTCCGGCGGATCGTCGATGATGGTTTCGCGGGCGACAGCGGTACATCGAGCCTCGACCGGCACGCGCTGCTCATGCTCGGTCTCGTCACGTTGCTCGGGATCAGCACGGCCTGCCGCTTCTATCTCGTCTCCTGGCTGGGCGAGCGGGTGGGGGCGGCGTTGCGCCGGCGGCTTTTCGCCCATGCGCTGCGCCTGCCGCCCAGCCATTACGAGCAGCGCCGCACCGGCGACGTGCTGACCCTGCTGACCGCGGATACCGAAATCCTGCGCGGGCTGGTCGGCGCCGCGGTGTCGCAATGGCTGCGCGCCCTGATCACGGCGCTCGGCGCGCTCGGGATGCTCTTCGTCACCAGCGCGAAGCTCGCGCTTCTCGTCATCGCCGTCACGCCGCTGATCGTGGTGCCGCTGGCCGTCTTCGGCCGGCGGGAGCGCCGGTTGAGCCGCACGGCGCAGGAGCGCGTGGCGGATCTCGGCGCTCAGGCGGAAGAAACGCTGAACGCGATGGCGACCGTGCAGGCCCATGGGCATGAGGCGGCGGACCTGGCGCGTTTCGCCGAGCGCGCGGAGGGAAGCGTCGCCGCCTCGCTCGCCCGCATCCGGGTGCGGGCCTTCCTGATGCTCACCATCATCCTGCTGGGCTTCGGCGCGATCACCCTGAGCCTCTGGGTCGGCGGGCATGCGGTGCTGGCGGGGACGCTCACCGGAGGTGAGTTGTCGGCCTTCGTCTTCTACGCCGTGCTGCTGGCCACCTCCGTCACCTCGCTTTCCGAGTTGTGGAGCGAGGTGCAGCGCGCCGCCGGCGCCGCGGAGCGCGTGGGGGAGTTCCTGGCGGTGGTGCCGGAGATCCGCCCGCCTTCCGGTCCCGTTCCGCTGCCCGCCCTCGCGCCCGGCCGTCCCGTGGGGCGCCTCGCTTTCGAGGGGGTGGCGCTGCGTTATCCCAGCCGGCCGGAATGGCCCGCGCTGGACGGCGTGTCCCTGACCGTGGAGCCGGGGGAGACGGTCGCGCTGGTCGGGCCTTCGGGCGCGGGCAAGAGCACGCTTTTCCAGCTCGCGCTGCGCTTCCGCGATCCGGATTCCGGCCACGTCCTGCTCGATGGCATCGACCTGCGCGCGGCCGACCCGGCGGCGGTCCGCGCGCGCATCGGCCTGGTGCCGCAGGATCCCGTGATCTTCGGCGCGGATGTGCAGGAGAACATCCGCTACGGCCGCCCCGATGCCGGGGATGCCGAGGTGCGCGCCGCCGCCGAGGCGGCCGACGCCGCCGGGTTCATCGAGGGCCTGCCGCAGGGCTATGCCACCTTCCTCGGCGAGAAGGGCGTGCGGCTTTCGGGCGGGCAGCGGCAGCGCATCGCCATCGCCCGCGCCGTGCTGCGCGACCCGCCGCTGCTGCTGCTGGATGAGGCGACGAGCGCATTGGATGCGGAGAGCGAGGCGGCGGTGCAGGCGGCGCTCGCGCGGCTGTCGCGCGGGCGGGCGGTGCTGGTGATCGCGCATCGGCTGGCCACCGTGCGGCGGGCGGACCGGATCGTGGTGATGGAGGCGGGGCGGGTCGTGGCCGAGGGGCGGCATGAGAGGCTGGTGGATGAGGGCGGGCTGTATGCGCGGCTCGCGCGGCTGCAATTCGCGGCGGGGTGAGAACAGGGCTCCTGTGAGGCTGGCGCGGGCGCCTGGACCCGCGGCAGGGGAGGCAAGGGCGGGCAACACAAGCCCGTGTGGTTGGCGCCTGCGCGTGCAGTGGTGAGACGACAGCCGTCCTGGACCGACAATAGGATGGCGGCCTGGCGGGGGTATCCAGCCGGTTCGGAACTCGGCCTGTGGATCGGAGGACATGGCATGATAGCAATCGACTTCGACGGCTCGGACGAGTGGCAGCGGATGACACCGGAAGAGCGCACGAGGTGGGGCCGGAGCGCCGTGGCCGCGCGCATCATGGATGCGAGCAAGGCGCAGGGCCTGACGGGCAAGGCGCGGGATAACTTCGCCATGCGGGAGTGGATGTCTGCCTATTGCTTCGCCGATGAGCGCAGCAGGGAGAATGCGGACTTGCAGGTTCTGGCCCGATCGCTGTGGGTCAATTCCATCGCGGTTGCGACGAGGGGGTTCAGCGTGGTGGAGGAGTTTGCGCGCGAGGGGTGATGCTGGCGCGGTCTTTCTGCGTGCCGTTGCCGCTGGGGCGGGCTGTGCGCCGCCCCTTCCTACTTCGCCTGCCGCGCGATCACCGCCAGCGCCGCCGAGCTGATCGAGATCTGCCCGAGCACAGAGGTCAGGTCCCGGATGAAGCCCCAGGTTTCATAAGGCGAGGGGTCCTGTGGCACGACCACGAGGCTGCCGGGTGGAATTGGCGGGCCGCCGGCCTGCCAGCTTCCCAGCCCGGCGGGCACGCTCTGCCCGTTGGGCAGCACGATGAAGGCGCGGGATGTATCGGCGAAGCGCTGCTCGCCGCCCGCGGCGCGCACGTATTGGGAGGCCTTCCAGCCCGTCGCGAATTGCAGGCTGCCCGGGTTCAGCACGGCGCCCACCACCGTCACCTCGTTCGGGCGCTTGGGGATGACGATGAGGTCGCCCGGTTCCAGCAGCACGTCCAGCTCGGGGCGGGAGGCGAGGACGACGGGGTTCGCCTCCACCACCATGCGCCCGGCGGCGCGCGCCTCGCGCAGCGTGCCGGCCAGGGCCTGGCCGGCATTG
>DATCMG010000026.1:0-2160 GCA_036563555.1 Roseomonas sp.
CCCAGGGATGCCGCAGCACGGGCCGTTTCGTCCAGCGTTTCCGGCGCGTGAAGACGATTTTTTAGTGATGCCGCAAGGAATTCCGGCGTGAAGCTCGCCTGGAATATCAATTCCGCTGCACCAGTCTCGGAAAGGGAACGAGCGTTCTCGCTTTGATGGTCGTCAATGGCGTGCGGCAGGGGCACCAGAATGCTCGGCCGCCCCGCACAGGCGATCTCCGCGACGGTCGAGGCGCCAGCCCGTGCGATTACCAGATGCGCCGCCTTGTAGCGCGCATCGACATCCTGAAAAAAGGGTGCCAGCTCCGCTTTCACGCCCGCTGCCGCATAGGCGGTGCGCGTGCGGTCCATATCCTCCTGCCGGCACTGCTGCACAACCTCGATGCGCCGGCGCAGCTCCGGCGGCAGCGATCCGATGGCCGCCGGCACCACATCGGCGAAGATCCGCGCGCCCAGCGATCCGCCGATCACGAAAATCCGCATCACATCGAAGGGCCGTACATAGTCCTGCCCATGCAGCGCCGCAATCGCCGGCCGGACCGGGTTGCCCAGCACCTCCGCCCGCACGCCGTGGGGCACGCGGCGCGTTCCCTGGAATCCGAGCGCCAGCAGATCCGCCCCGCGGGACATCGCGCGGTTGGCCCGCCCAGGCACCGCATTCTGCTCATGCAGCACCACCGCCGGCCGGCGAGAGGCCGGCAGGAAGCGCGCCGCCACCACCGGGGGTACCGATGGATAGCCGCCGAACCCGACCACCGCCGAGGGATTGAGGTCGATCAATAGCCGCCGCGCCTCGAAGGCCCCGCGGGCAAGCGCCACGGCACCCCGCGCGGCTCCCAGCACGCCATGCCCCGCCAGCCCCGAACCCTTCAGAACGAAGCGCTCCGCATTGGCGAAGACCGGGCTGGCATAGGCGGAGGAGCGCGCATCGGTCATCAGCGCCACGCGCTCGCCGCGCCGGATCAGCGCGGCAGCCAGGGCCTCGGCCGGAAAGAAATGCCCGCCCGTGCCCCCGGCGGCGATAACGACCGGCCGCGCCCCCGGCCCCCTCACCGGTAAGCGCCTTGAGCCATCCCTTCCTCGGCCCGGCTCATCCGCCGTCGCGTCAGCGCCAGCAGGAAGCCCATGCCGAGCGCGATGGCGATCACGGAGGAGCCGCCATAGGAGACGAAGGGCAGCGTCATCCCCTTGGTCGGGATCAGGTGCAGGGAGGAGGCCATGTTGATGAAGGCCTGCAGCCCGAACTGCGCCAGCAGGCCCGAAGCCGCGAGGATCACATAGAGATCCGTCTCCGCCAGCAGGCGCATCATCCCGCGCACCACGATGAAGGTGAAGAGCCCGAGGATGAAGAGGCAGACCAGCAGCCCGAACTCCTCGCCGACCACCGCATAGACGAAGTCGGCATGTGCGTCGGGCAGCACGTTCTTCATGCGGCCCTCGCCGGGGCCGACCCCCATCATGCCGCCGGCACCGAAGGCCTCGAGCGCCACATCGACCTGATAGCTGGCGCCACCCTCGCCGAAGAGGAACTGGTTCACGCGCTTGTTGACGTGGGAGAACAGGAAATACGCGCCGACGACGCCCGAAACGCCGAGCCCGCCCAGGGCCGCGACGATCACCAGGTTGATCCCCGCCACGAAGACCTGGGTGAAGAACACGGCGCTGACGACCAGCAGCATCCCGATATCCGGCTGCCGCTGCAGCACCAGCGCGACCACCCCATAAAGCCCGAGCACCATCCCCCAGGCCACCCAGCCCTGCCGTCCCGCCGTCTTCGCCTCGGCGATCAGCCAGGCCGCGACCACGGCGAAGCAGGGCTTGAGGAATTCGGAGGGCTGCAGGGAACCGAGCAGCGGCAGGTTCAGCCAGCGCCGCGCGCCCTTCACCTCGGCGCCGATCACCAGCGTGGCGGCGGTCAGCAGCAGCGCGCCCGCGAAGCCGAGCATCGCCAGGCGCTTCACGCCCTTCGGACTCAGCAGCGAAACACCCGCCATGACCGCCGAGGCCCCGCTGAGAAAGATAACCTGCTTGGCGAAGAACATGTTACGCGACGAGGCGCCGATGCGCTCCGCCACCGCCGGCGCCGCCGCCAGCACCATGACATAGCCGAAGAAGACGAGCGTCAGCAGGGCCGCCAGGGTCCAGCGGTCCACGCTCCACC